>JAEXPG010000492.1 GCA_023447015.1 Verrucomicrobiota bacterium | reverse complement strand
GGTGGGCCCGGAGCCGGCCGGCCCTCGCTAGTCCGACGGTGCCTTCGGGTCAGTGCGGAGGCATGTCGGGGTTTGCCGGTCTTGCCTTCATGCCCAGTCCGGCTGCCGAACCCGAGTTGGCGGTGCCGCCGGCCGGACCGGCGACCGATGTTGCTCAAGCCCGCGCCCGATGCGCCGATGGTGGACCGCGAACTTCGCCCGCGCCAAGTCCGGTCCCCCACTGCAAATGGACGAAATCGAGATCACCGAGATTCCGCCGCTCACGCCCGGCGAACTGTCCCTGCTGGACTGCCACAGCATGGTGAATGTGCTCAACGTCCTGAGTTGCGGGTTGATCGTGCTCGGTCTGACCGTCGCCGACAACGAGGAGCATTTCTCCGACGGCCTCACCCAGTGCGACGTGATGGTGGCCGCTCTGCGTGATCGGGAATTGGCGCTGCGCCAGGCGGCGGAGGTGGGGACGATGGAGCGGCGGGTGTTCGACGAGTTGGAGCGGAAACTCGGTCGCGAGCTTGAGACGGATCCGCGTTTTGCGGATGCCGTGGCGGATCTTCGCGCGGTGTTCTCGATCCTGAAGCTGCGGGCCCGTGAGCTTCTGGCGCGCGCTGAGGCGCCGGAGCGTTGGGGCGAGTTCGAGGCCGAGGCGGTCCGCCAGGATTTGCAGTCCATCCTGACCGCGATCGAGCACAACAGCCACGGCCGGTACCGGATTCTCTACAACGCCGCGCAGCAGCAGGCGGGTGACTACTACGTCGACCTCCGGGTCGAGGCCGGCGACGGCGCCAGGATCGTGATGCCACCGGTGCTGCTGGACGTGATGCGCGACCTGATCGCCAACGCCCGCAAATACACCGCGCCCGGCGGTCACATCACCGCGGCGCTCTTCGAGGATGAGGCCGGTCTGCGCTTCGTGGTGCGCGACGATGGCCGCGGCATTCCGCCGGACGAGATCCGGCAGGTGGTCGCTTTCGGCAAGCGTGCGAGCAACGTCGGCGCCGTGCGCACGATGGGCGGCGGCTTCGGTCTCACGAAGGCGTTTCTCGTCACCAAGCAGTTTGGCGGACGGTTCTGGATCGCCTCGCAGCCCGGGGCCGGCACGCAGGTCCGCCTCTGGATCCCGCGGCCGGTGTGAGCCGAAAGCGTCTGTTGAAGACCGAACCAAAGCGGTCGAGCCAACTGGCACCGCTGGGGCGTTACACTGCCGGTGGCGGTCCAACCCAGTGCTTGGTTCTCTTGGGATGCGTTGCGGGATGGGGTGGGATCGATGCGGTGCGCCTCCTGATTGGAAGCTGGCGTGAGCAGCCTTCCGCCGGTGTTTCCGGGACATCGGATCAGCAGGGCGGCGGGCACATGCCACACACCAGCCGAGCGCGCCCAGCAGAACGAGGATCAAGCCGATGCATGCGAAGAAGGCGATGATCCCCTGTGGGCTTGGCGGCGGGGAGAACGGAACGTTGCGGCAGTGCGAGAGGCCCGATTGAACGGCCTTGGCGTTGGCGGGCATGGCGGCGGTTGGCCTCGGGCGCGCGGTAGCGATCTCGCGTGCACTCCACGTTTCTGCTGCCGCCCTGCCACCGGGGGCAGGGCCTTCGGGGCGGTCACAAGTCCCCACCCAGAAGGACTTCCCCGTCGGACCAGTTTGTCCCCAACGGAGCTGTCGTCGGATCGAGCAGGGGCATCCTTCGCCTACTGGAGGCGGGGAACGAAGGCCGGTCAGGTTAGGCGCTCATCGAGGCGATGGCGGACGGTGTCGAGCAGCGAGCGGACGGAGAACGGTTTGCGGACCAGGCAGGCGTGCTTGTCGAGGTGCAGCTGGCGGGTGACGACGTCGGGCGGGTAGCCGGTGATGAAGATGGTGCGGAGTCCGGGTGCGGTTTCTTGCAGGCGCTGGGCGAGTTCGGCGCCGTTGAGGCCGCCGGGCATGATCAGGTCGGTGACGAGCAGGTGGAGCGGGCCCGCGTGCCGGGCGGCGAGCGGCAGGGCGGAGGCGCCGTCCTCGGCGACGAGCACTTGGTAACCCTGGCGCTCGAGTGCGACCTGCATGAGGTGGCGGATCTGCTCGTCGTCCTCGGCGAGGAGCACGGTCTCGGCGCCCCGGGGCAGCGGTGCCGCTTCGGGAAGTTCGTCGTCGCCGAGTTCGGTCTGCATGAGCGCGGGCAGGAAGAGGTGGAAGGTGGTGCCGACACCGACGGCGCTCTCGACGGTGATCCAGCCGTGGTGCTGCTTGACGACGCCGTAGACGGTGGCGAGACCGAGGCCGGTGCCCTTGCCGGCGGCCTTGGTGGTGAAGAAGGGCTCGAAGATGCGGCCGAGGTGCTCCGGCGGGATGCCGCATCCGGTATCCGAAATTGCGATGTGCGCGCGGTAGCCGGTGCTGGCACCGGGGTGCAGGGCCACGTAGGTGTCGTCGATCATGGTCACGTCGACGGAGAGTTTGATCCTGCCGCCCTGCGGCATGGCGTCGCGGGCGTTGACGGCGAGGTTGAGGAGGGCCTGCTCGAGCATGCCGGGGTCGGCGCGCACGGCGACGGGCTCGGGCACGATGGCGGTGGCGAGCTGCACGTCCTCGCCGAGGATGCGGCGCATGAGCTTGCCCATGCCCTCGACGAGTTCGCCGAGGTGCACGGTCTGCTCGTCCTTCTGCTGCTTGCGGCTGAAGGTGAGGAGCTGGCGGGTGAGGGTGGTGGCGCGCTGGGCGGCGCCGGCGATCTGTTGCACGGCCTCGCGTCCGTCGCGGTCGAGCCCGGTCTGGTCGCCGAGGTTGGCGACCTCGAGCTGGATGATGGTGAGGAGATTGTTGAAGTCGTGGGCGACGCCGCCGGCGAGGCGCCCGATCGCATCCATCTTCTGGGAATGGCGGAGCTGTTCCTCGAGGCGGAGCCGCTCGGTGAGGTCCTCCTTGATGGCGATGAAGTGCGTGACCGCGCCGGACTCATCCTTGACCGGGGAGATGACGGCCTGCTCGGTGAAGATCTCGCCGTTCTTGCGCCTGTTCTCGAGCACACCGCGCCAGTCGCGGCCGCTGCGGATGGTCTGCCAGAGATCGCGGTAGAACTCGAGAGGCTGGTGGCCGGACTTGAGCACGCGGGGGTTCTGGCCGATGGCCTCGGCGGCGGTGTAACCGGTGAGCTCCACGAACCGCGGGTTGACGTACTCGATCACGCCTTCGGCGTTGGTGATGACGATGGTGACGGGCGACTGCTCGAGGGCGCGGGTGAGCTTGCGGATGCTCTGCTCGGCGAGCCGGCGCTCGGTGATGTCGCGGGAGATGCTGAAG
>JAEXPG010000342.1 GCA_023447015.1 Verrucomicrobiota bacterium | reverse complement strand
ACTCCGGGGCGACCTGGGCGAGGAGGATGGCCCCGACGCCGGTGGCGGCGGTGAGCGCGACGGCGGTGCCGGTGATGAAGGCGCGGCGGTCGGGGTCGGGCACCGCCGTGGCGGGTTCGGCGGCGGCGGGAGCGGGCCGGGTGGTGGCGGCCGGTTTGGCGGCGCGCTTCCATTTGAAGCGGTGGTGGATGCCCAGTTCGTCGCAGGCGCTGACGCAGTTGTAGCAGGCGACGCACCGGGAGTTGTCGATCCGGCCGTTGCGCAGGTCGATGCACTGGGCCTTGCAGACGCGGAGGCAGTCGCCGCACTTGCGGCAGCGCGCCTGGTCGATCTCGAGGCGCCAGGCGCCCACGCCGGACAGCAGGCCGAGGAGCGTGCCGACGGGGCAGACGGTGTTGCAGTAGAGCCGCCCGCGGCGGGCGGCCAGCGTGACGAACAGGAGCAGCATGGCGGCCGGGAGCGCGAGCGCGCCGACGGCCGCCCACTGCGGCGTGACGCGGTAGAGCGCTTCGATCCCGACGGCGTTGGCGGGGCCGACGATCCAGTTGTTGACGGTCGTGACCACCGGCCGGAAGAGCATCGAACCGATGCGGCCGAAGATGCTGTAGGGGTCGAGCAAGGCCAGCGTGAGTCCGGCCCAGCCGGCGGCGATGCCGGCGACGGCGGCCCAGAGGAAACCTTGGCGCACCCAGGTGGCCGCGCGGACATGGCGGAGCAGCAGCGGCTTCCGGCGGAACCAGCCGGCGATGCGCGCGACGGCATCCTGGAATAGCCCGAGCGGGCAGAGGACGGAGCAGTAGACGCGGCCGAACGCCAGTGTGGCCACGAGGATGGCGACCGCGGCGAGGGAAAGCGTGGCCCCGGTCGCCAGGGCGACGGAGGCGGGCACGAACTGCACGGCCGCCAGCCGCAGGTGCGCGGCGTGTCCGCCGACGAGGTTGCGGAAATCGACGAACGCCGCCGACAGCAACGCCAGGACGGCGAGGGCGAGCACCGCGCGGGTGTATTTGAGCCAATGACGGCGCATGATCCTAGAAATCCGAAGGAAGGGCCCGCCGGAGGGGCGGGCGCGTGAGGGTGGGGATGTGGGGGCGGGCCGCTGCAGCAGGCGGGGCCGGGCGAGCGGGGAAACCGCTCGGCGCCGGCCGCCGTGAAACGGGCCCTGCGGACGGGATCAGGCCAGCTTGATGCTGCGGACGTCGGCGGCGGCGAGGTCCATCGAACCGAGCTTCATCTCCGCGCCGATCTTCACGTGGGTGACCTTCTCGGGCGAGTAGCCGAGGAGTTTGGTGCAGGCGGTGTCGATCAGGACCGGATCGGCCGAGGCGAGGAGGCGCTTCATCTCGACGCAGTCCTCCACGGATTTGCCGCGCGGGCCGTTGCGGACCATCGGGTGGTAGGCGTCGACGATGTTGAGGTCGGGTTTCCGCAGGGTGAGGAAGTCGGCGATGGTCTGCTGGAGGTCGACGTTGTGGTAGACGCCGCGGTCCCAGACGCAGCCCATGAGGTTTTTCATGGCCGAGGACATCTGAGCGCCGCCGTGGTGCTTGAGGACGGGGACGTTGATGAAGACGTCGCAGTCGAGGACCAGCTCGTGGACCTTGGCGCTCTTGAGCTTCACGCCGTTGGGGATGGCCGTCTCGCGGTAGAGCGACTCGTCCTTGCCGTTGACGATCTTCGCGCCGGCGTCGCGGGCGGCCTTCTCGATGCCGCTGTTCTCATAGGTGCGCTGCCACTGGTCGCAGGTGTTGTCGAAGATGGAGACGGCCTTGGCCCCGGCCTTGAGGCAGAGCTCGACGAGGCGGCCGATGATGGCCGGGTGGGTGTTGGCGCCGCGCTCGGGCGGAGCGTCCCAGCCGATGTTGGGCTTGATGAGGACGGTCTGGCCCGGCTTCACGAACGCGCCGATGCCGCCGAGGGTCTCGAGGGCCTTGTCGAGCATGGCGACGCGGTCGCCGTCGCGCACGGCCACGAGGATCGGGCGCGGGCCCGCGGGGGCGGCGCCGGCGGAGGGGGCGCCTTCGGTGACGGAGACGGAGGGTTCGGCGGCGAAGACCTTGCCGATGTTGAGCAGGGAGGCGGTGGCGCCGAGGGCGAGGCCTGCTTTGATGAAGTCGCGAGGTTGGTTCATGGGGAGGCGGGAGTGCACAGGGGAGTGGAGGGGAGTTGGGACGAAGACACGCGCGCGCGTGCAAGGTTGCCGGAGTGTACCCTGCGGCCCGGTGGGCGACCCCGCATCGCTTGGCGAAAACGAGGCGTAATTTGTGTTGGTTCGCCGATGGAGCCGGGGGCGACGGCGGGTTATTGCACTGGCGTTGCTCCGGCCCGGCGGGGAGCGGTGCGGCGCGCGGAGATGTGCGGTCGGTCGGTCGGTGCCGGACGCGCCTACGCGGCGGTCCCGACCGGCGCGAACGGAAGCCGGATCCAGAAGACGGTGCCGTCGGCGAGCGAGGAGGAGAACCCGACCTGGCCGCCGAGGATGGTCTCGCCGAGCAGGTGGGCGCTGTAGGTGCCGAGCCCGCGGTCGGGGCCCTTGGTGGAGAACGAACGCTGGAAGATCTGGAGCTGGTCGTCCGGCGGGATCTCGCCGGGGTTGTGGACGTAGAACTCCACCAGTTGGTCGAGCAGGCGCACGCCGACGGTGACGGTGTCGCCCTGGTGCGAGGCCTCGAGCGCGTTTTTGAGGAAATTGCCGAGCACGCGCGAGAGGATCACGCCGTCGACCTGAAGCGTGGGCACGGCTGGATCGACGCTGGTGCGGATGGTCCGGCCGTGGGCGACGTTGTGGTGTCGGTAGAGCTCGTGGATGACCTCGATCATGGTGCCCGGGTCGCAGGGCTGGGGGTGGGGGTGGAGCTCGCCGGCCTCGGCGGCGGTGACGCTGGCTTGCAGCTCGATCTCCTCCAGCAGGCGGCGGGAGAGCCGGGCGATGGTCTCGGCAAGGGGCTGGCGCTCGGGGTCGGCGGAGGCCTGTTCCTCCTGCGCGAGGAACTCGGAGAAACCGATGATGCCTCCGGTGGTGTTGCGCACGTCGTGGAAGAAGATGCGTTCGAGGGCCCGCCGGCGGTGGTCGGCGCTGGTGTCGATCGCACTCACGAGAATCAGGCGCCGGGTGCCGGTGTCCCATGGGGCGGCGCGGACGTGCAGGTCGAGCGCGCGGCCGTCGGTGCGCAGGATGCGGCATTCGTCGTAGGCGGCCTCGCCCGCGAGGGCGGAGAGCTGGCTGCGCAGGCCGCCGCACACCAGGCAGAACTGGGTGGAACCGCAGCCGCCGGGGGCGCAGGCGGCATGGGTGCAGCGGAGGGCTTCGCCGAAACGGACGCCGACGAGCTGAGCGGCGGTGGCTACGCCCGCGGCCCGGCAGAATGCCTGGTTGGCGAAGAGAATGCGGCGGTCGGCGTCGGCGATGAGGTAGTACTCGTGGAGGACATCGAGCAACGGCAGGGCCGCACGCAGCTCGGGCGGGAGCGCGGGATCGGGTGGGGCGACTGTGCGGTTGTGGGGACGATCGGCGTCCATCGCGCCCGATGAAATCGGCCGGGCGGTGCCGGAGTTGAGGCCGCGGACTCAACTCCGCCCAACGAAGTCGGGGTGGCGGCGACGGGCCGGAAGCAGTTCTTCCGGCGTGGGCCTCAGTGTGCGGTTGCCGCAGCCGGCGCGGCCGTGTGGCGGTAGTAGAAGACGATGCCCACGGCGACGAGGCAGAGGCCGGTGCAGAAGACGAAGACCATGCGGTAGCCGAACGGCTCGGCGAGGGCGGCAAACAGCAGGTACCCGGTGGTGCCGCCGACGCGCATGGCGTTGGAATAGAGGTTGGTGGCGGTGCCAACCTGGTCGGGCAGGAAGTTCTGGAAGAACGTGATCGCGACACCGGACGTCACCGCGACGATCGCCGCGCTGATCACCTGCAACGGGTAGATATGCCACGGTGCGCCGACGACCGAGAGTCCGGCGAAATAGACCACGGACAGGATGAACGAGAGCCGGATCAGGCGGGTGTGGTCGCCCTTGGTGGCGAGCATGCCGAAGAAGAACATGAACGGCAGCTCGAAGACCGGCGCGACGCAGTAGATGATCCCCACGTGCCCCTGGGTGCCGCCGAGGTTCTTGAGGACCAGCAGCGGCAGGTTGCTCATGCAGATCGTCGTCGCGGTGAACACGAGGACGAATGCGACGAAGTGCGCCAGAATGACCGGGCGGGTGAGCGCCCGGCTCAGCGGCATGGCCTCGGCCGCCTTCCGTCCGACAAACGGCGGGGCGTACGGCACGAAACGCAGGACCGCGAGCAGGAAGAGGAAGAACACGGCCGCCGCCACCAGGAAGGTGCCGCGGAACGAGAAATGGATCATCACCCACGACGCTGTCGCCGGGCCCACCGTCCAGGAGAGGGCGAAGAAGAGCCGGAAGACGTTCATGTACAGCGGCGTCTCGGTCGGGGAGATCTCCGCGCGGCTGAGCATCTCGCGGGCGTGGGCGAAGAGCTGCGAGAAGGTGATGGACGAGATGCCGAGCACGAACGAGCCGATGACGGTGAGCCAAACGACATCGCGCACGAAGGCGTAGCCGATGTAGCCGGCCGTGCCGCAGACGGCGCCGAGCACGAGCATCGAGCGGCGGGAGAACCGCGTATCGGACCAGTGGGCGAGCAGGGTGCTCAGGATGATCGCAGCGCCCGAGGTGATGGTCATGAAGACGCCGAAGGTGAAATTGCTCATCTTGACCTCCTCGACGCCGAACATCGACATGAACGGCCCCACGAACGAGTAGGCGAGTCCGAGCAGGACGTTGCAGACCAGCAGCGCCAGGAAGCTCCGGTTGCGGAAGATGATGCGGGCGGTGTCGAGGAAGCGTTGCATGGGGGATGGCGGGCGCGACTATCGCGCAGCGGAATGGGGGCGGCGAGTGCCAACCCGTCGACCGCTCCGCCGCCACCCGGCCCGGTGTACGTTCCGCCGAACCGGGGTTGCCCCCGCGGTTTGTTTGCCGAAGTTGTGCGCCAACCCCGACCTCCCGCCATGCCCACCGCCATCGTCCTCCTCAAGACCGACCGCCGGAAAGTGACCGGCATCGCCGAGAAGATCCTCGAGATTCCCGCTGTGACCGACGTCTATTCGGTTTCCGGCCGGTACGATCTGCTGGCGATGATCCGGTGCGAGTCGGTCGACATGATCGAGTGCGTCATCACGGACGCGCTGCTCAAGACGGACGGCATCGTCGACAGCGAGACGCTGTTCGCCTTCCGCAGCTATGACAAACGCGAGGGCGGCCGGGCGGTGGACGTCGATTGAGCGGCCCCGGCCGTCCCAGCGGACCCGCGGCGGTGTGCTCGCCGAAATTCCCCCTTGCGTTCGGCTGGGGCGGTCTTTTTTCTGCCCGGCTCACATCATGCAGAAGACCAAGAAGTCCATCGCCAAGCGGTTCAAGATTTCCGGCACCGGAAAGCTCATCCGCCGCACTCCGGGCTTCCGTCACCTGCTTGCCTCGAAGAGCACGAAGCAGAAGCGTCGTGCGACCAAGGACAAGCTCGTGGCCCCGGGTCATGCCGAGGCGCTCCTCCGCGCGCTTCCGCACGGCCTGAAATAACCCGGAACAACCATAACCGACCAGGCGGGTAACTCCCATCACAGGCGACCTGCCGGTCCCAAACCACACATCACAACATGCCTCGTGTCACGAACAGCCCCGCCTCCCGCAAACGGCGGAACAAGGTCCTGAAGCAGTCGAAAGGCTACTTCGGCAGCAAGTCCAAGCTCTTCCGCTACGCCAAGGAGGCGCTCGATCACGCCTACCAGTACGCGTACGACGACCGGAAGAAGAAGCGCTCCAACGCGCGCGCCCTCTGGATCGTGCGTCTGAACGCCGCCTGCCGCACTGCCGGCATCAGCTACAGCCGCTTCATCGAGGGCCTCAAGGCCGCCAACATCGAGCTGAACCGCAAGGTTCTGTCCGACCTCGCCGTGCGCGACGAAGCGGGTTTTGCCGTCATCGTCGAGCAGGCCCGCGCGGCCCTCGCCGCCAAGGGCGCCAAGGCCTAAGTCCAGCGAATCGCTCTTTTCACCGAGGCCGGGCGCACGTCGCCCGGCCTTTTTTGTGCCGGGCGGGAGCGTTGCTCCGGCCCGTGCGCGGCGGCCGCGGAGAAGCGGCGTCCCATCCCGCCCCGTCCTTTCCGCTGTGAAGCGGCGCGCGCCCACCAAGTCCGGCGCCGTGCTCGGGTCCGGAAGCGGGAGCCCCCGTTGTCGGGTCCCCCTGCCCGACGGGAGGCCCGCGCGCCCGTCGCCGCCATTTCCGACGTTGCCCGGCTGTCGTTCTCCCTCACTCTCCGCCTCTCCTATCATGCAAGCCGCTCTCCAAGCCCTCGTCGAGAAAGCCCGCGGTGAACTGGCCGCGCTCAGCGCCCGTCCCGAGTTCGAAGCCGCCAAGGCCCGTTTT
>JAEXPG010000457.1 GCA_023447015.1 Verrucomicrobiota bacterium | reverse complement strand
GGACATGGGGAAGGGGAGTCGGCGGCGCGGGCGGGACGAGCGTGTTGGGAGCCGGGGGACGAGTCAATCGGCGGGGAAGGCTCGGCGGGACCGGCGGGCGGAGCGCGGTGGTGAGTCGGCGGCGGAGGGACGGGGTCGGGAACAGCCCCGCCGCCGTCATAGCCACGGCGGCGGGGAGCAACCCAAACGCGAACTAGAATGAAGGGGTGATGGCGGGAGCGGGTTGGTGGTCTGCGGGGCGCGGACGGCGGCGGAACGCGGGCTCAGGCGGCGTGGGCGAAGGTCTGCCGGGGCGGGCAGCGCTCGGGCCGCGAGGTCCGGCCGGTGTTGCGCGGCGGGGCCGGCGGCCGCTCGCTTGCGCCTTCACCGGTGAGCAGCATCGAGAACAGGCCGGCGGTGAAGAGGGTGCCGGTGCCGTATTCGAAGAGCGAAGCCACGGGCAGGCTGAGGTTGAGGACCGCGAAGGCGAAGGTGGCGAGGAGGATCAGACCGGCGAGGACGAAGAGGAGAGCACGAGTTGTTTTCATGGTAGGAGGTTGGTTTGTGCCATCCCTAATTGCACTGGCCGTGCCAAGTTCGGCGTGGAGGCGTAAGCGACTGGTCGGTAGCGACTAGGGCGGGTTCCGGTCAATCGGCCGGATCGCTCCATGCCGCGGTGCAGGGACACCGGCTTCCCGGAAATGGGACGCGGGGCGCGTGCATGCGTTTTGGGCGCGTATGGGGGCCGTTGCTCCACTCTCCGCGACTGCTCGAGGTCGGAGGATCGTTGGTCCGCGCGGGCGAGGGTGCGTGGTGGTTGCGCAGCTGCTCCGAGGTCGCGCACGCGATGCGTGAAGGCGCGTGGGGCGCGCTTGCGTCCGCCGCGGGGGCGCGAATACTCCCGGGCACATCCACCGCATGAGCGCCAAAACCGCCGCCGGCTCCACCCCCCTCCAACTTCTGCTGCGGGCCCAGCTCGCCGAGCCGCACTCCTTCCTCGGGATGCATCCGCACGAGCTCGACCACGAGCGGGGCGTGATCGTCCGGGCGTTTCTGCCGCAGGCCAGCGCCTGCGAGGTGGTCGACCTCGCGCACAAGCCCGAGCGGCGCTACCCGATGCTGCAGCTCGCACCGGAAGGTTATTTCGAGGTGTTCATCGCGAAACGGCCCGACGTCTTCCGCTACCAGCTCCGCGCCACCCTGCGCTCGGGCGACATCCGGCAGTTCTCGGACCCCTATTCGTTCCTGCCGACGATCAGCGAGCACGACCTCTACCTCTTCAATCAGGGCAACGAGCACTTCATCTACAAGAAGCTCGGCGCGCACCTGCGCACCATCGAGGACGTCCCCGGGGTGACCTTCGCCGTGTGGGCGCCCGCCGCCGCGCGGGTGTCGGTCGTCGGCAACTTCAACCAGTGGGACGGCCGGGCCCACCCGATGCGTCCGCTGGGCGGCTCGGGCGTGTGGGAGGTCTTCATTCCCGGATTGGCCGAGGGGGAAGTGTACAAGTACGAACTGCGCGACCAGGAGGGGCACATCTTCCTCAAGGCCGACCCCTACGGCACCTATTTCGAGGCTCCGCCCAACAACGCCTCCATCGTCTGCAGCACCCGCCGCTACCAGTGGGGCGACGCCGAGTGGCTGGCCAACCGCGCCAAGCAGCCGACGATCGACCGGCCGATGGCGATCTACGAGGTGCATCTCGGGTCCTGGAAACGGATCGTCGAGGACGCCAACCGTCCGCTGACCTACCGCGAGATTGCGCCGCTGCTCGCCGAGCACGTGCTCGAGATGGGCTTCACGCACGTCGAGCTCATGCCCATCGCGGAGCATCCGTTCGAGGGCTCGTGGGGCTACCAGGTCACCGGCTTCTTCGCCCCGACGCATCGCTACGGCACGCCCGAGGACTTCCAGTTCTTCGTGGACTACATGCACCAGCGCGGCATCGGCGTGATCCTCGACTGGGTGCCGGCACACTTCCCGCGCGACAGCTTCGCGCTGCCCAACTTCGACGGCACGCATCTCTACGAGCACGCCGACCCCAAGCAGGGCGCCCACCAGGACTGGGGGACGCTGATCTTCAACTACGGCCGGCACGAGGTGCGCTGCTTCCTCGTGGCGAACGCGCTGGCCTGGCTCGACCGTTTCCACCTCGACGGCCTGCGGGTCGACGCCGTGGCCTCGATGCTCTACCTCGACTACTCCCGCAAGGAGGGCGAGTGGATCCCCAACAAGTTCGGCGGCCGCGAAAACCTCGAGGCGATCGAGTTCCTCAAGCAGGTCAACGGCCTCGTCCACCACTACTATCCCGGCGTGCTCATGATCGCCGAGGAGTCGACGGCGTTCGCCGGCATCACCAAGCCCGTGCAGGACGGCGGCATCGGCTTCGACCTGAAGTGGAACATGGGCTGGATGCACGACACGCTGCGCTTCTTCCAGAAGGAGCCCATCCACCGCAAGGGGCACATGAACGATCTCACCTTCGGGATGCTCTACCAGTATTCCGAGAACTTCGTGCTCTCGTTCTCGCACGACGAGGTCGTCCACGGGAAGGGCTCGCTGCTGCTGAAGATGGCCGCCTGGCATATCCCCGACAAGGCCGCCAACCTCCGCGCGCTCTACGCCCACAAATGGATGTGGCCGGGCAAGAAGCTGCTCTTCATGGGCAGCGAGTGGGGCCAGTCGCGCGAGTGGGCCTACGACCGCAGCCTCGACTGGCATCTGCTCCAGTACAGCGACCACGAGGGCATCCGTCTGCTCGTGCGCGACCTCAACCAGCTCTACCGCAACGAGCCGGTCCTCGGCCTCAACGACCAGAACCACCAGGGCTTCCGCTGGATCGCCAGCTGGGACTCGGAGAACTCGGTCGTTGCCTACCTGCGCCACAGCGACCGTTTCCCCGACGATCTCATCCTCGTGGTCGGCAACTACACGCCCGTCTCGCGCCGGAGCTACCGCATCGGCGCACCGCGCGCGGGCTTCTGGCGCGAGGTGCTCAACTCGAATTCCGAGTACTACGGCGGCAGCGGCGAGGGCAACGGCGGCGGTCTCATGGCCCAGGAAGTGCCGTGGGACGGCTACAACCATTCGCTCGAGCTCGTGCTGCCGGCGATGTCGACCACCGTCTTCAAGTGGCGCAAGGAGGGGTGACCCCGTCGCTGCTCTGAAGTCGGAAACCCGAAGCGGCGTCGCGGACTCCCGCGGCGCTGTTTTTTTTCACCGGGGCCGCGGGCCGTCGCAGCAGGAGGGCACGGCGGTCGGGTCGCGGTTCGGCACCTGCCGGCGCGCCACCGGTCGGTCGGGCTTTCGCTTCGGGGCGGTGTCGGGTGACCTGCCCGCGGATTTTGTAATCACACAAATGTGACAGTGTCTGGGCTGGATCCACGGTGGTTCCGCCGCACAGTGGTGGGCACCCGTGGCGCGGGTGTTTGCGGGTGGCGCCCGCCGCCTCCGCTCCGGATCGACTCGTGCACTTCTCGGTCATCATCCCCGCCCACAACGAGGCCCGGTTTCTGCCGGCTTGCCTCGCCGCGCTCGGCCGGGCGACCGAGTACCACCATGCCACGGTCGAGATCATCGTCGTCCTCAACCGCTGCGACGACGCGACGCAGGCGATCGCCACCAGATTCGGTGCGGTGACTGTCCGCGAGGACCGGCGGTGCCTGGCGGCGATCCGCAACGCCGGAGCGCGCATCGCGACGGGCGAGGTGATCGTGACCGTCGATGCCGACAGCGTCGTCTCGGAGAACCTCTTCGCGGAGGTCGAGCGGTTGCTGGCCACCGGGCGGTACGTCGGTGGCGGCATCACGCTGCGGATGGAGCGTTACTCCCTCGGGATCCGGCTGACGGAGGCGTTCCTCAAGTTGGCGATGCTCTGCACCGGGCTGTCGGGCGGCGTCTACTGGTGCCGCCGCGAGGATTTTCGCGCGGTCGGCGGGTTCGTCGAGACGCTGCCGTTCGGCGAGGACATGGATTTCGCGAAACGGCTCCGCGCGCACGGCCGCCAGACGGGCCGGCGCTTCACCACGCTGCGGCGCGCCTGGATCGTGACGTCGTGCCGGAAGTTCGATCGCTTCGGCGACTGGCACTGGTTCAAGTTTCTCCTCCAGGCGCGCGAGATCCGGCGGAACATGCGCAACGAGTCTTCGGAGTTCAAAGACCGGTACTTCTACGAGTTCAACTCGACGTCGACAGGCGACTCGGCGGAGCGGCGGCGGTGATTCCGAGGCTTCTTCGCTGGCGCGGCATTTCGCTGATCCTCACGATTCGTCGGCGTGGTCGTTCGGATGGTGTCCGCTGTAGGCCACCGCGCTGAGGTGGCCTGTCTGACGAGCTGGGCAACGCCACGGCCCTCTGAGATCGGTGCAAGTCGAGCCCCTTGTGGGGTTCCCGGTTCCCGCACCGGTCTGGAAGAACGTCTTCCCCTCGTGGCGGCGCGCGCTATGCACGAGCGGTGCGCGGAAAGGTGCCGTTAACTTCCCCGGGCAAACTCATGCGACGCTTCAAATTCTGGAAACTCGACGCTTTCACCTCCGGCGCTTCGGCGGGCAATCCCGCCGGGATGGTGCTGCTTGCCGCCGGCGACGTGGTGAGCGAGGGCGAGCGCCAACGGCTCGCCACGCAGGTGGCCGCCTCCGGCTTTGTGACGGAGGTCGCGTTTGTGCGACCGGCCGGCCCGGCGGAACTTGAGCTCAGCTACTACTCCTGCGCGTGCGAGGTGCCGTTCTGCGGCCACGCCACGGTCGCCTCGATGTACCAACTGCTCTCGGCCTCGCCCGAGTATCGCGGACTGCCCCGGCTCACGTTGCACACGCGCAAGGGAAGGCTGGAGGTCGTGAACCGGATCGAGGCGGAGGATTGCGTCTACATCGCCGCGCCCGCGCCGGCCTTCCCTCCGCTCCGCGTGACGGCGGCCGAGGCGGCTGCCGCGCTCGGGCTGCCGGAGTCCGCGCTCGACCGGACGCGCCTCGGTGCCGACGGAGCGCTGCCGGTCTCCGAGTGTGGGCAGAAGTGCCTGCTCGTGCCGCTGACCGGCTTGGCGGCACTGCTCGCCTGTGCGCCGTCGTACCCGGTGTTGCGGGCGTTGGCGGATCGGGCCGGTTTCGAGGTGGTGGTGCTTTTCACGGGGGAGACGGAGCTGCCCGGTCGGGTGCTTCGCACGCGGGTGTTCGCTCCGGCCTTCGGGTACCTCGAGGATCCCGCCACCGGTTCCGGCAACGCCGCGCTCGCGCATTGGCTGCGCCGCACCGGCGAATGGACAGGGACCGTGCTTCCGATCGAGCAGGGACCGGATCGGGCGAATCCCAACCTCGTCACGATTCGCGCCGAGGCCGCGGGCGGCCTGCAGATCGGCGGCCGCGGAGTCGCGCGGATCGAGGGCGAGTACCTGCTGCACTGATCGCGTTCCTGATCCGCGAAATTGGGGTTTGTGATCGAAACGTTAAACGACGTTTTGCTCTGCGGCCGCGTTGCGATGCGGCCGAAATACAACACCCAAGAACCCGCTGAAATTCGCTCCCCGGAAGAATCATGAGGAAACCCTGCATCCTGCTCGCACTGATCTGCCTTGCGGCTGCGCTTCTCCCGGCGGATGCCGGGGCGAAGGCGAAAGAACCGGTCGCCCGCGCGACGGCTGCGCCGGAGTGGCGGAACGTGCGCGACGGTTTTGGAGCGGCCGTGGTTGTGACCGCCGATCCGGAGTGGAAACGCAAGTGGGGCACGCCCGCGAACAAGCTGCCGCGGATCGAGCAGGCCGGCTCGCTGCGTGTCGGCGAGAAGGTCTGGGCGCTCCTGTTTCTCACCAACCCGTCGTTCGACCGGGCGGGCTTTGTCGATGTGACCTGCGACCTGCGGATGATCCGTCCCAACGGCAAGGTCACCGAGCACCGCGATCTGCGCGCGCTGCGCACGAAGACGATTCCGGTTCCGCAGACCTACATGTCCGAGTTCGTCCTTACGATGGTGGGCGAGGAGAACGATCCGGTGGGCGAGTGGGTGCTCGAGTTCGTCGTGCACGACAAGAAGCGGGGGGTCGATGTGCCGGTGGTCGGCCGCTATCAGCTGCTGCCGAAGGCGGGCGGCTCGCCGGTCGGCGCCGGGGCCCGGGCGCCCGCACGCTGATCCGGTCCGGACGGGGCACAGGAAGGTGTCCGTCTCGTCGCTGAACCAATGCATCTCCTCACCCATGCGCTCGCCGGCTGGTGTGTCGGCAACTGCGGTGCCGGTTCGCCCCGCGAGCGGGCGCTCTGCATCGCGGTGTCGCTGTTGCCCGACCTCGACGGTGTGACGGTCCTCGCCGGAGTGCAGGCGTTCTACGACTACCACCACGTGGTGGCGCACAACGCCTTGGTTGGCGTTGTGGCGGCGGGGATGATGGCGCTGGCATCACCCGAGCGGTTGCGCGCGTTCCTGGTGTTTGTCGCTGTCTTTCATCTGCATCTCCTGATGGACCTTCTGGGGTCCGGGGAGGGCTGGGGGATCGCCTATTTCTGGCCGTTCACGCGGCGGGAATTCGCGGCGAGCTTCGGCTGGGCCATCGACGCATGGCAAAATTATGCTGCGTTGGCGCTGGTCGTCGCTTGGACGGGCGCCATTGCGTATCGCTGGCGACGGACTCCGCTGGAGTATGTTGCTCAGCGCTTCGATGCCGCCGCCCTGCGGTTGCTTCCTCGCAGCTGAGGCGAGCCCGGCCCGCATCATCCGGCGGTCGAGGCCGCGGTCGACTACCGCATCCGGGCGTGACGGGGGATGCGCAGCGGGCGGGAGGCGGCTGCGGCGGCGCGGGCGGCGGCTTCGCGGAGCTTGTCCTTCTTGCTCTTGCGCTTGCCCTTCACGCCTCCGCCGGTCGGCGACACGGGCGCGGCGGGCACCTCGAGTTCGACGGGCTCGAAGCCGGGAATCTGCTCGCGCGGGATCGCCAGACCGTGGCGTTTTTCGATGAGCTGGAAATGCGCGTGAGTCGCGGCGCTGACGAAGCTCACGGCGATGCCGCTCTCGCCGGCGCGGCCGGTGCGGCCGATGCGGTGGGTGTAGTCGTCGGCGGAGCGGGGCAGGTCGAAGTTCACGACGACGGGCAGGCGCACGATGTCGATGCCGCGCGAGGCGAGGTCGGTGACGACGAGGATGCCGACCTTGGCTTCCTTGAAG
>JAEXPG010000338.1 GCA_023447015.1 Verrucomicrobiota bacterium | reverse complement strand
CCTACACGCCGCTCTCTACGGAGGTGAAGTACTCCGGCACCGGGGCCTACCGCCTCGTCCACCCGACCAAACAGCTCCAAACCCTCACCTACCCGGGAACCCTCTACATCGGGCCCGGCGCCGCGCTCCAGTTCTACGGCCGGCTGGGCTGGGCCATGCCGACCCAGATCGCCCGCGTCGAGGTTTCCACCGACGGCGTGCGCTGGCTGCCGGTCTACACCCAGGCGGGCACCGCCACCGCGGGCGAGACCACGTTCACCCAACGCAGCATCACCACCGCACTCGCCGCCTACGCCGGCCGGCTGGTGCGCCTGCGTTTCGCCTATCTGGTCGGCGGCTCCTACTACAACCAGACGGCCAACGGCGTCGGCTGGTACATCGACCAGATCTCGTTCACCAACGTCTTCACGCCGACCAGCACGAGCACCACCGCCAACCTCACCACCCCGTCGTTCTCCTTCACGCCCCCGGCGGCCGACACGTATCTGCTCGCCGTGTGCCCAACGATCTCCGGTCGCGCGTGGCCGTACGGACCGGTGTTCGAGGCCGTCTCGACCACCGCGCCGCCCTTCGCCGTGTGGGCCGCGCAGCAGGAGACCGCCGCCTCGCTTCCGGCTGGCACGATCGAGAACAACCCGACCGCCGACTTCAACGGCGACGGCGTCTGCAACCTCGCCGCCTACGCCCTCGGGCTGAGCGCCATCGCGCCCGCGCACTATCCCACGGCCACGATCACCGGCGGGCTGCTGCGTCTGACCTTCACCCGCGACATCGCGCAGACCGACATCACGGTCACGCCACAGATCTCGACCGACCTCCAGACCTGGTACGGCGTCGGCGATGTCGGTGCCCCGGCCGGCTTCGCCCAGGCGGTCCTCTCCGCCATCGGCACCGTGCAAACGCGCGAACTCTCCGTGCCCGTCGCCTCCGGCAACCGGCTGTTCCTGCGCCTCCTCGTCACGCCGCCCTGATCGGCACCGCCCGCAGGCCGCGCCGCCCGCACTCACGCGCACGCTCAGCGGCGCGCACGCATCACCCGGGCGATCTCGCGGTCGTTCTCGCGCTTCTTGATGTCGTCGCGCTTGTCGAACTGCTTCTTGCCGGTGGCCAGGCCGATCTCGACCTTCACCAGCGCGTCCTTGAAGTAGAGGCGCAACGCCACCAGCGCCTTGCCGGTGGTCTCGAGCTCCTGCTCGATCTTGCGCAACTGGCTGCGGTGCAGGAGCAGTTTGCGCGCGCGACGCGGATCGCACTTCACATAGCCGCTGAACTCGTACTCCTCGACGTGCAGGCCGTAGAGCCAGGCCTCGCCGCGTTCGATGCGCGCGAAGGCGTCGGCCAGTTGCGCCCGGCCGGCACGGATGGATTTCACCTCGGCGCCGCGCAGGGCGATGCCCGCCTCGAAGCGCTCGTCGATGAAGTAGTCGCGCAACGCCTTCGGGTTGCGGACCTCGGTATAGCGCTGCTGCTCTTTTTTGGCTGCGGCCACGGCGTTCAGGCGCCCGCGGAACCCGGGCCGGCGCAGGACTCATCCCGCCGCCGACACCGCGCGACCGCCGGCTGGATCACTCGACGAACTCGTAGTGGATCTTGCCCTCGATGATCTCGCGCAGGGCGATGTCCTCGAGGTTGAGCTTCTCCAGGGACTCCACGAGCGGACGGCTGCCGCGACGAAGCTGTTTCACGCGGCGCGAAACCACGTTGATGAGCAGGTTCGCGTCGATGATGACTTTTTGAGCTTCTTTCAGGTATTCGTCTCTCACGGGTCCTCCTTGGAAAAGTGAAGTCGAACACAAGGCGGCCGCCCCGCCCCCCGGTCAAGAGTGAACTTTGCCGGGTTGCCCGCGCCGGGATCCCTCGCGGCTCAACGGCCCGGCGCAAAGACCCCCGCCACCGCCCCGCCACAGAACTCGCACCGCCCGTCGCGGATCAGGCAGGCGACCAGCCGGTAGCCGTCCCGGTCGATCACACACCGGCCGCAGTGGGGGCACCACGTCCGCGCACCGTCGTGATCACGGACGTTGCCGGTGTAGACATAGCGGAGCCCCTTGGACTGGGCCATCCGCCGCGCCCGCGTGAGCGTGGACGACGGCGTCGGCGGGCGATCGAGCATCTCGTAGTCGGGATGGAACGCGGAGAAATGCCACGGCACATCCGGCCCGAGTTTCGCGGCGAACCAGTCGCTGGCGCGATCCAGCTCGGCCTCGCTGTCGTTCAAACCGGGGATCAGCAAGGTCGTCACCTCGAGCCACACCCGCGTCTCGCGGTGCAGCCACACCAGCGTGTCGAGGACCGCACCGAGCCGGGCGCCGCATTGCCGGCGGTAGAACTCCTCGGTGAACGCCTTCAGGTCCACGTTGGCCGCGTCCATCCCGCCGAAGAAGTCCGCTCGCGCCGCCGGGTCGATATAGCCGGCGGTCACCGCGACCGTGCGCACGCCCACCGCCCGGCATTCGGCCGCGACCTCCAGCGCCTGCTCGGCGAACACCACCGGGTCGTTGTAGGTGAACGCCACCGAGGCGCACCGCTCGCGCACCGCCGTCTCCGCGATCCACCGGGGCGGGACCACCTCGGTCGCCAGCGCCTCCGATCGGGCGCGGGAGATCCGCCAGTTCTGGCAGAACCGGCAGGCGAGATTGCAGCCGACCGTGCCGAACGACAGCACCCTCGAGCCCGGGAGAAACTGCGCCAGCGGCTTCTTCTCGATCGGATCGACCGCGAAACCGCTGCTGCGCCCGTGCGAGACGAGGCGCATGGCCCCGCCGCGGTTGCCACGGGAGAAACAGAAGCCGTTCTGCCCGTCGCGCAGCTTGCACGCGCGCGGACACAGCTCGCACACGATCCGCCCCCCGCCGAGCGGTTTCCACCATCGGGCCACCGGCAGCTCGGCCAACGTGCTCATGGCCGCCTCGTCTCCTCGATGCGGCGCGCGCCGAAACGCTGCAACCGCACCGGCTCGCTGGGACCGATGCCGGCTTTGGCTCGCGCGATCGCGACCTGCTGCGCGACGCTGTCGACCCCGGGGATGTCGGGGAGCAGCAGCCCGCGCCGCCCGTCGGCCGCGCGCACGACCACCCCCCAACGCCGCGGGTCGAGCGCGTCCGCCGAATCGATGTCCTCCAGCGGCTCGAGCACCGTCACCTCCAGCCGCAGGTCGGCCAGCTCCTCCGGGCGCACCGGCGAGAACCGGGGATCGTGCAGTGCCGCCTCCCGCGCCATCCGCCAGGTCTCCACCGCCAGATCACCCGTGCGGGCCACCATCGTCCCGATACAGCCGCGCAACCGGCCGTCGGCGCAGTGCAGGGTGACGAACACGCCGTTGCGGCCGGGGCAGCCACCCGCAAGCGGTTCCGCCTGCGCGACCGGCAGGTTCAACGCCGCGGCGATCGAGGCCCGCGCCAGCGCCGGCAACGCCGCCAGTGACTCCTCGTCCGTGTCGCCTGCGGCCACCGCGGCGGCTGGGTTCGCACCGCACGCTTCCGACGCCGCAGCGAAAAGCACCGCCACGCCATAGCCGACACCGAACGGCCCCTGATAATGCAACACCTCCCGGCCGTCGCCCCGCCAGCCCGCCGCACCGAGGGCGAACAACGTCGACTCCACCGCATCCTCCGCCGCGCACTCGCGCAGCGGCTCGACCGCGGCGGCAAGGCCATGCGTCACCCCGCGCCGAAGTTGCGCGATGAACTCGGTGTCGAAGCGCCCCGCCTGCGGATCGTAGCCGCAGGGCGCGCCGGGCTTGAGTCGATGGCTCATGTCGCCGCTGGCCACGACCGCCACCCGCCGCCCCAGCCGCTCCGCCGCGGCTGCGACACATTCGCCGAGTTCGCCGACCCGCGAATTGTCGTCCAACGCAAGCGAGACCACCACTGTCGGCCCCGTCCAGCCGGCCTCGGCCAAATGCCAGAGCGGCACCACGGAGCCGTGGTCGAGCTGATGCGCCGGAAGATCCGCCGTCGCCACCCCCCGCGCCTTCGCCACGCCCCGGAAGGCGGAGGCCAGCGCCTCGTCCCCGGGCAACCGGACCGCGGCCCGCGGCGCCCCGAACCGTGCCAACGATCCGGACACGCCGCCGGCGGTGACGCCATACGCGCCCTCGACCCGCGGTGCATGCGGCGAGATCAGCACCACCGCCTCCGGTCGCGCGGCCACCAGCCGCCCCGACGCCTCGACCATCGCCTCGACCGAAGCCCGGCACGCGGGGAGGTTCTCCCCCGCCACCACGGGGACCAGTATCGGAGCATGCGGCAACAGGATCGCGATCACGATCCCGCCGGAGGACTTTGGGGATGCTGCGTTCATGGGAACCGCGCGCAGCGGGATTGTCTGGGCGCCGCGTGCGGGAAAAAGATCGTGTCGAAGGGGCAGGTTCTCAAACTCCGGTCCGGAACACGGGATTTCCGGGCCGGTTTCCGCCACTGTTTTTGCCGGATGGCGAAAGTTCGCCCAAAAAGGTCTTGCTTCCCCCCGACCCGAACCGTTTCTTCGCGAGCTTTTCCAATGAAAGCCACCATCAAGACACAGGGGAAACAGTTCGTCGTCACCGAGGGCGACGTTCTGATCGTGGATCGTTATCCCCAGGCCGAACAGGGCTCCACAGTCGAGATCAACGACGTTCTCTCCGTCGGCGAAGGAGCCGAGATCAAGATCGGCACCCCCACGGTGGCCGGCGCGTCCGTCACCGCCGAGGTTCTCGAGCACAAGCGCGGCAAGAAGATCGTCATCTTCAAGAAGACCAAGCGCAAGGGCTACGACCGCCGCACCGGTCATCGCCAGGATCTCTCCGTCATCAAAATCAAAACCATCTCTGCCTAAGGAATCGTCATGGCGCACAAGAAAGGTCAGGGCACATCCTGCAACGGTCGCGACAGCAAGCCGAAGAACCTTGGCATCAAGATCTACGGCGGCCAGTCCGTCATCTCGGGCAACATCATCGTCCGCCAGCGTGGCACGCGTTATCATGCCGGCGAAGGCGTCGACATGGGCCGCGACCACACCCTCTTCGCGATCCGCGACGGCGTGGTGACCTTCGACAAGGAACACCGCACGGTCACCGTCGGCTGATCCGGCTCGAATCCCATTTCAAGCGCACCGCCCCAAGCGGTGCGCTTTTTTGTGCCCGCCGCCGCCCGCCCCAGGGAACACGGCCAGCCCCGCCGCCCACCAGCAGTTCCCTGCAAGCGCGGATGCCTCGCCCCCCCCTGCCCAACCGGCACCCCGCCGCCGCCCTTGCCAGCCACCCCTCCGCCCGCTAATCGCCCTGCCATGTCTCCGCGCTCCGCCGCCGCTCTCCTCCTGATCAGCATCCCCGCGCTCCTCAACGCCGCCACGGACATCGTGCGCGTCTGGCCCACCTACCGGGAGGCCGAGTCGTTCCGCCGCATCTCCGAGTACATCGGCAGCGGCCGCGAAAACACGGGCCGGGAGATCGTCCTGCGCACCCAGGCCGAACCGCGCTCCGGCTACTATTTCCTCACCCGCCTCAAGACCGACACCGCCGCCACCGGCTCCACCCTCGTGCTGGAGGTCGTCCTCCCGGGCAACCCCGCGGTCCACACCTACACGTTCCCGGCCGACCTCCGCGCCGGCGAACAGGTCTACCAGCTCGGCGTGACCGGAGCCGACTGGCCCGGCAAGGAAACGCGCCCGGCAGCTTGGCGCATCTCCGCCCGCGCCGCCGACGGGGCGACCCTCGCCGAGCGCGCGAGCTTCCTCTGGACCGCGCCGGTCGGAAGCAAGTGACCGGCCGGCCGCATGCCCGCCGCGCGTCGGACTCCCGTCTCCTCCGCTCCCCGCTGGTCCGAGTGGGAACCGCTTGCGCTCGGCCACCGCTTCACCGCCGATAGCCTCCGCGAGACCCTCGACGGCGGCCAGGCCTTCCGCTGGCGTTGGGACTCGGCGGACGAGGTCTGGCAGGGCGTCTTCGGCGCCCACGCCGTCCAACTGCAACTCGGCAGCGACCACCGGCTGCGCTTCCGCGCCGCCACCGATCCGCGCAAGGCCCGCACCGCGTTGCTCGACTATCTCGGCATGGCGGGAGAGCTCGACGCCGTCCTCGCCCGCCTGCCGCTGACGAGCGACGCCGTGCTCGCCCGGGCCGTCGCGACCTGTCCGGGATTGGTTCTCCTGCGCCAGCCCTTCGCCGAGACCCTCCTCGCGTTCATCCTCAGCTCGACCAAACAGATCCCGCAGATCCGCCAGCTCTGCGAGACGCTCGCCACCCGCTTCGGGGCCGAACTGGCTCCGGGACTCCACGCCCTGCCCTCCTGGGAACGGCTCGCCGCCGTGGATGAAGCCGCGCTGCGAGCCTGCGCCCTCGGGTTCCGCGCCCGCTACGTCCACGAGACCGCCCGGTTCCTCGCCGGGCGGCCCGGCTGGCTCGCGAGAGTCGAGGCCGCTCCCTACGCGGAGGCCAAGGCCGCCCTGTGCGAACTGCCCGGGGTCGGCGAGAAGGTCGCCGACTGCGTCCTGCTCTTCGGCGCGCGCCGGCTGGAGGCGTTTCCGGTCGACGTCTGGATCCTCCGCGCCCTGGCCGACAACTACAGTCTGCGCGGCTGGCGCCCCGTCCAGCTCGCGCAGTTCGGGCGCGCCCACTTCGGGCCGTTCGCCGGCCTCGCCCAGCAGTACCTTTTCGCCGCCGCCCGCCGCGCCCGCTGACCGCCCCCTGGCGCGTATCGATCTTTTCGCGCCGGACAGCGAATTCCCGCTTGCCCGCGTCATGGTTTCGTGGAGCCTGCGACCCGTCCCCCGCGCCAACCTACCCCACGCAAACCCGTAGCCATAAGGATACGCTCATGCGTCAGCACAAGAATCCGCGCGAGGGCTTCACCCTCGTCGAGTTGTTAACGGTCATCGCGATCATCGGCATCCTCGCCGCCATCCTCATCCCCGTCGTGGGGAAGGTCCGCGAGAACGCCCAGCGCGCCTCCGACCTCGCCAACATCCGCAGCATCGGCCAGGCCGCCCTCGTCTACGCCCAGGAGCACAGCGGCAACCTCCCCGCCACCAACCTCCCCGCGACCGCCGGCACCACCGGCTTCACCCCGGTGGGCACGAGCGCCACCACGACGCTCTACTCCTACGCCGCCGCGCTCGCCCTCACCGGCGGGCTCAACAACGGCGCCGTGTGGGTCTCGCCGGCCGACCTCACCGGCACCCAGGGGCTGGGCAACATCCTCGACAACGCCCAGCCGCGCGACTTCGCCGCCGGTGCGCCCGCCTTCAACGGCGCCACGCTCAGCTTCCAGGCGTTCAGCGGCCTGCGCACCTCCATGGGCGCCAACACCCCCGTCGTCTGGACGCGCGGCCTCACCGCCGCCTCCGGCACCTGGGACAACAACCGCCAGAACTCCGTCTACGGCAGCGACGGCGGCCACGTCTTCTTCCTCGGCGGCCACGTGCAGTTCTTCGACAACCTCGGCGCCGACGACGCCAACGGACGGCTCATCGCCGCCAACGGCACACGCACCCGCCAGCTGCTCGCCGCCGCGCCCGCCTTCACCGGCACCAACGCCTGGCAGACCCCGCGCGTGCTCTCCTCCACCGGAGCCGGCACCGGCGTCGGCCTCGGCCACGACACGCCCGCCACCGGCACCCCTTGATCCTTTGTCTCAGGGTATTCCAAGGGCTCCCGTTCGCGGGAGCCCTTTTTCGTTTCGCCGCGCCGCCGCTGCCGGGCCTAGCGTCGCGCCGCATGCCGCTCTCTCCGTCCGCCACCCGCGCCCTGCTCGAACAACTCGGCCACCGACCCAACCGGCAGCTCGGGCAGAATTTCCTCATCGACGGCAACATCGTGCGCAAGTCGCTCGAGCTCGCCGCCGTGCGGCCGGGCGACCGCGTGGTCGAGATCGGGCCCGGACTGGGCACGCTCACCGGCGAACTGCTCGCCGCCGGCGCCGAGGTGTGGGCGGTCGAGTTCGACCCGCGCCTCCACGCCCACCTCGCCGCCACCGTCGTGCCGGCCGCGGGCGGCCGCCTGCACCTCCTCCACGGCGACGCCGTCGAGCATCCGCTCGCCGGTTACGACCCGGCGCTGGGCGACTTCAAGATCGTCGCCAACCTCCCCTACGCCATCTCCACCCCGTGGTTCGACGGCGTGCTCGCCGGCGCCCTGCCCGAGCGCACCGTGCTCATGGTCCAGCGCGAGGCCGCCGACCGCTTCCTCGCCTCCCCCGGCACGAAGAGCTTCGGCGCCATCTCCATCTTCCTGCAGTCCGCCTTCGCCGCCGCGCCGGGGCACGCCGTGAGCCACAGCTGCTTCTACCCCGCGCCCGACGTCGACTCCTACCTGCTCAATCTCCAGCGCCGCCCTGCGCCCTTCCTCTTCCGCGAGGCGACGCGCCAGCTCATCCGCGCCTGCTTCCAGCAGCGCCGCAAACAGATTGGCGCCCTCCTCCGCCGCCACGCCCCCGCCGCAGTGGAGCCGTGGGGCGCAGCGCTCACTGCGGCCGGTCTGGACCTCCAGGCCCGACCCGAGCAGATCCCCACCGCGCTCTGGCAGCAGCTCGACCACCTCGTCGACTCTCAAGCAACAGGAACCTGAAACCACTGATGAACACGGATCGAATCCCGACCATCCGTGCAATCCGTGGTCAAGCTCCGGCCGCCCAGCTCCCCATGTTGCTTCCCGGCAAGGCCGCGCCCCGGCGCACGTCTACGCTGAGTTCCACGAAAGCCGCCGCCAATCGCGGCACGCGTTTGCACCCCGCAGAACGTGGGATACGATTCGCGCACCGGCGCGCCCCACCCCGGGCCGCCGGCGCACTCCGATGCTTTCCACGACTCTCGACACCTCATCGTCGCCGCACCCGTCACCGGCGACGGACCTCCCCAAACCCGGCGCCACCTTCTTCGCCCCGGCAGAGCGCCTCGATCCGGCGCAGCTCAACGAGCAGCTGCGCCACTTCAGCGGCCACCCGCTCATCGACACGTTGCTGACCACGGCCGGCGGTTTGCTTGCCGTCCTCAACGAGCAGCGCCAGATCCTCGCCCTCAACGAAAGCCTGCTCGCCTATCTTGGGATCGGTTCCGCCGGCGAGCTGCTCGGCCTGCGCCTAGGCGAGGCGCTCCACTGCCCCCACGCACACGAACTCGACGGCGGATGCGGCACCAGCCGCTTTTGCAGTACCTGCGGGGCGGCTATCGCCCAGGCCGTGGCCCTGCGGCACCAGAAGGCGACCGAGCGACTCTGCGCCATCCAGAGCGAGCGCAGCGGCACACGGGCGGACATCTTCCTGCGCGTCCGTGCCACCCCTTTCACGCTTGAGGACCAGCGACTCATCCTCGTCCTCCTCGACGATGTCACCCGCCAGCAGCAAAGCGCGTTCGCCGAGCGGCTCTTCCATCACGACCTGAACAACACGCTCACCTGCCTGCTGCACGCCAGCGAAACCCTCGTGGAGGAAACCCGGGGCGAGCGCTCGCAGACAGCGAACGAAGTGCACCGGCTCGTCGAGCGCGTCGTCCGCGAGCTCGAGCTGCAGCGCCAGCTCACGGCCGCCGGGCTTGAGGAGCTGCACCCCAACGTCCGACCGATGCGCCTCAGCCTGCTGGTCGACGATCTGCGCAGCCTCATCGCCCACCACCCCTCCGCCACCGGCAAACGGACGACCGTCGCCCTCACCTGCAACGAATTCGCGTTCGCCGCCGATCCCGCCCTGCTGCTCCGCGTGCTCGGCAACATGGCCATCAACGCCCTCGAGGCGACACACCCCGGCGGCGAGATCCGCGTCCGGGTCGACCCCCACCCCGAGCACATCGACTTCCGGGTCTGGAACGAGACCCCGATCCCGCCCGAGATCGCGCTGCGCATCTTCCAGCGCAATTTCAGCACCAAGGGAACCCTCGGCCGCGGCTTCGGCACCTTCTCGATGAAGCTCATCGGCGAACGCCTGCTCGGCGGACATGTCTCCTTCGAGTCGTCCGCCCTCGACGGCACGACCTTCCGCTTCCTGCTCCCCCTCCACCCGCCCAGGGTCTGAGGCCCGCCGCTCCACGCCGGCCGCGCGGCGCGGCTCCCGGACACGCTGAGCCCTCGACCTGAGCC
>JAEXPG010000437.1 GCA_023447015.1 Verrucomicrobiota bacterium | reverse complement strand
ATCGCGAGGCGCCGGTAGATGTCGATCCGCAGCCGGGCTTCAGTGATATACGACGAGGGTACGCGGGCCTGGATCGGCTCGCAGTCGCCGCCTTCCATCTCGGCGTCCTTGAGCGCGGTGTAGCCGTCCTGCTTCCGCCCCCGGTGGGCGTGGTCGGGGTCGCCCTCCCCGAGGAAGACGAAATCGATCTTCACGGTCGCGCGCAGCTGGATGGCGCTCTTCTCGCCCTTCAGGCGCGAGACACTCTGCCGGAGCAACTGGCAGTAGAGCTCGAAGCCGACACCGGCCACGTGGCCGCTTTGCTCGGGGCCGAGGAGGTTGCCGGCCCCGCGCAGCTCGAGGTCCCTCATGGCGATGCGGAAGCCGGCGCCGAGCTGGTTGTACTGGCGGATGGCGTTTAGGCGGTGCCGGGCGTGGTCGAGCAGGCGGGCGTGGCGGTGGAGCAGGAGATAGGCGTAGGCCTGATGGCGGAAACGGCCGACACGGCCGCGCAACTGATAGAGTTGCGAGAGTCCGAAACGGTCCGCGCCTTCGATGATGATCGTGTTGCAGTTCGGGATATCGAGGCCGCTCTCGATGATCGTGGTACAGACGAGCACCTGGTAGCGGCCGGCCACGAAGTCGGTCATCACGCGCTCCAGTTCGGTCTCATCCATCTGCCCGTGCCCGACGCCGATGCTGATCTCCGGCATGAGCTGGCGCAGGTGTTGGGCGACCAGCTCGATTGTCTGCACCCGGTTGTGGAGATAGAAGACCTGGCCGCCGCGGCGGATCTCGTGGCGGATCGCCTCGGTGACGAGTTTGTCGTCGTAGCTCTTCACCACGGTCTGGATCGGAAGGCGGTCGACCGGCGGTGTCTCGATCACGCTCAGGTCGCGGGCGCCGACGAGCGCCATGTAGAGGGTGCGCGGAATCGGCGTGGCGCTCATCGAGACCATGTCGACGCTCGCGCGCCACTGTTTGAACGCCTCCTTGTGCTTCACCCCGAAGCGCTGCTCCTCGTCGATCACGACGAGCCCGAGATCGCGGAAGACCAGGTCACGCTGCAGCAGCCGGTGCGTGCCGATGACGATGTCGATCTTGCCGGTGGCGGATCCTTCGAGGATGCGCGCCTGTTCCTGCCGCGTGCGGAAGCGGCTGAGCATCTCCACCACGACCGGGTAGCCGGCCATGCGCTCGCTGAAGGTGTTGAAATGCTGTTGGGCGAGCACCGTGGTGGGCACGAGCACGGCGACCTGTTTGCCGCCCATCACGGCCTTGAATGCCGCGCGGATCGCGACCTCGGTCTTGCCGAACCCGACGTCGCCGCAGATGAGCCGGTCGGTCGGGCGCGACTTCTCGAGATCGCTCTTCGTGTCCTGGATTGCGCGCAATTGGTCGGGGGTCTCCGTGAACGGGAACGAACCCTCGAACTCCTGCTGCCAGACGGTGTCGGCACTGAAGGCGTGGCCGGGTTGGCTGTCGCGCTTCGCCTGGACCTCGAGCAGCTCCGCCGCGAGGTCGATCGTCGCGCGTTCGGCGGCTTGGCGGGTCTTCTCCCAGCGGTTGGAGCCGATCTTGGCGAGCGTCGGTTTCGACTTCGAGAGACCGACGTAACGGCTGAGCAGGTGCGACTCCTGGAGCGGCACGTGCAGCGTGATCTGGTCGGCGAACTCGATCGACAACACCTCGCGCACCTGGCCGCCGGAGTCGATGCGCGTGAGACCGCGGAAGATCCCGATGCCATGCTGGAGATGCACGACATGGTCGCCCTCGACCAGATCGGCGAAGTCGAGCATCTGGTCGACCTGCGAAGTTTGTGCCACCGCGCGTCGGCGTGCGCTCGGCCGGCGCTGCCGGTGCCGCCCGAAGATCTCGGTCTCGGAGACGAGGACGACGCCCGGGCATCCCGCGGGCAGTCCCGCCCAGCTCGGGCCGGATCCCGCGGTGCGGCCCAACTTGCAGCCCTCGTCGAGCGAGCCGCGGCTCCAGATTACCCGCGGCAGCCTGATCTTTTCCTCGGCGAGGATCTCGCGCACGCGCGCCTCCTCGCCCTCGCGTGGCAGAAGAAAATGGATGCGCCAGCCTTCGGCGGCCCAGGTCTTCACCTCGAGGAGGAACCGGCGGCGGGCCTCCTGTTCGGCGTTGAGGCGATCCTCGGCGATGAGGTTCGCCTCGGGCTGGGTTCGGTGGAGCGAGAGCCCGACCGTCTCCCACGGCTCGGTTCCGGAGCCGGCGCCGAACAGCTCGTCGTCGACATCGAGATCGAACAGCCCGCCGATCCAGTCTTCATTCCCCGATCGCGAGGCGAACAGCGTGGCGACCCCCTGCCCAATCGTCGCGGGCAAACCGTGGCCCTCCGGGGCGGCGCGGAGCTCGTCGGCATAGGTGTTGGCCAGCTCGGGCGGATCGATGGCGACCAGATGGGTGCGCGGCCCGAGATAGGCGGCGAGGCCGGTGTGGGCGGAGGGAAGCTCGAGGCTGGGGCTTGCGGTCAGGACGACGGTCTCGAGTTTCTCGCCCGAGCGCTGGGTGACGGGATCGAAGCGGCGCAGCTCCTCGATCTCGTCGCCGAAGAAGTCGATGCGCACGGGGGCGTCGGCGGTGACGGGGTAGACATCGACGATTCCGCCGCGGACGGCGTATTGGCCGGGTTGCTCGCAGAGCGGCTCGCAGTCGTAGTCGAGCTCGGCGAGGCGGTCGATCAGCTCCTGGAACGGCTGTTTCTGTTTCGCGGTGAGCGTGAGCTCCCGCACGGCAATCGCGTCGATCGCCGGCACGGGCTGGAAGAGCGCGGTGGGGGTGGAGACGAGGACGAGCGTCTCGTCCCAGTTCTCGCCGGAGAAGCCCCGCCGGGCCCGGAGGTGGCCGAGAGCGGCGAGCCGGTCGCTGGCGATCGCGAACGCCTCGCGCATGCCCGTCTGCGGGTCGGGCTGGGGCGGGAGGACGGCGAGGACGAGCCGGCGCGTGTCGCCCGAGAGCGAATGGGCGAGCGTGAGATCTTCGGCGAGGCGTTCCGCGGCGCGGGTGTTGGGCGCCACGACCAGCCAGACCGGGGCGGGGCGGCGGCGCAGCAGTTCCTCGACGACGAAGGGAGCGGCGGCCGGGCAGACGCCGGTGAGGCGGCAGCGCGGAGGCGAGTCGGACATGGGGAGCGGCTCGCTCGGGTGGCGGATCAGGCGAGCGAGGACTCGACCTGCTCGGCCTTCGCCTTGATGTCGGTGAGGATCTGCTCGTAACGGTCCGGTTTGACGCTGATTCCCGGCAGCGCGACCAGGGGATCGAAATCGGCGCCGACGCGCTTGGCGCCATTGTCGATGCCCATGCCCCAGACGAGGAGGTCGGCGACGCTGATCAGGCGCACGAGATCACGGTAGGACTCCTTGGCACCGTCGGGGTTTCCGTGGAACTGGCAGACCGCGACGATGGACGGCGGGAAACGCCACTCGCCGAGGAGATAGGCGGCGGCTTCGTGATGGTTCACGCCGAGCAGGCGCTTCTCGACGGTCTCGAGCGGTTCGGCGGTGGAGCGAGCCTCGACGATGACCTCCTTGTAGCGGGTGGCGGCGCTGAGATTGAGGTAGGCGATGCCGATGTCGTGGAGGAGGCCGGCGGTGTAGACGTCGCTGCTGACGATCTTGAGGCCGTTCGAGTGGT
>JAEXPG010000406.1 GCA_023447015.1 Verrucomicrobiota bacterium | reverse complement strand
GGTGGGGGCAGTGGAGGTGGCAGGGTTCCTTGGCGAATTTCGGTGGCGATTTGGCGGGGAGAATATGAGGGGGATTCCCGGGTTTCAGAAAAAGAGTTTGCGGCTGAAGATAAGGCGCCTAACGGTTCGCGTCCTTAATTTCACGTTCCGCACTACCATGTTTCTTCTTCGCGACGTACCAGATTCGGAGTGTCTCCAGCGGCTCAAGGCTCGCTATCCTGAGATGGAGACCGAAGGGCTGCGGGCTGCCATCTGCCTGGTCCGCACGGCGCATGACGTGACGGAGGGCTTCGAGCGTTTCCTGGCCAAACACGGGCTTTCCCATGGTCGCTTCGCGATTCTGATGTACCTCAATCGCAATCCCGAGACTCCGGTCAACCAGACCCATTTGGCCGATGCCTATGGAGTTTCGAAGGCGACGATCACGGGGTTGATCGATGGCCTGGAGCGCGATGCGATGGTCGAGCGGTTGCCCGACCCGGCTGATCGGCGGGCGTCGTTGATCAAGCTGGCGCCCGCTGGCTGCGCCTTTCTGGCGGGTTTCCTTCCCGACCATTTCCGCGGGGTTGCCGAAATGATGGCCGGACTCGATGCGGCGGATCGGGCCAAACTCACCGAGTTGCTCTGCCGTGTGCGCACCGGTCTGGACCGCGTGCTGTCGACCCACGCTGCTTGCGACGGTGTGTCGGCTGCACCGCGCAATGCCGTCTCTGCGCCCCACCAGCCCGGCGCGGCTTGAAGCCGCCGTACCACGAACCGTTTTCCCTCCAACCGACTTTCCAACCCACCTTCCAAACATGCCAAAACGCATTCTCATCGCATTCGCCGTGTTCTTGGGCCTCGGCGTCGTCATCGCCGGGCTCATCGGGGCCAAGGCTCAGCAGTTCAGCGCCATGGGGGCCGCCGGTCCCCAGGCCGGCACCGAGGCCGTGACCACCGTGAAGGTCGAGGCCCAGTCGTGGAATCCCACGCTGAAGGCCGTCGGCACCCTCACCGCCGAGAATGGCGTCACGATGTCGGCCGAGGTCGCCGGCACGGTGGCCCGGATCGCCTTCGAGTCGGGCGCCAAGGTCGAGGCGGGCACGTTGCTCGCGCAGCTCGATGTCCGCGTCGAGGAGGCGCAGCTGAAGGCCGTCGAAGCTCGCGCTGATCTGGCGCGCATCAATGTGGAGCGCATCCGCGAGCTGCGCAGCCGCGACACCCTCGCGCAGGCCGAGCTCGATACCGGCGAGGCGCAGGTCAAGCAGGCTTCCGCCGAGGTCGAGGCAATCAAGGCCGCGATCGAGAAGAAGACCTTCCGTGCGCCGTTCGCCGGCACGTTGGGCATCCGCAAGGTCAACGTCGGCCAGTACGTCAACGCCGGCCAGGCCATCGTCGAGCTTCAGACGCTCGACCCGATCCACGTCGATTTCACCCTGCCGCAGCGCAACGTCGCCGAGATCGCGGTCGGTCAGGAGGTCGCGGTGACCACCGATGGTGCCCGCGACGCGGTCTTCGCCGGCAAGGTCACCTCGCTCGACCCGCGTGTCGATCCGACCACCCGCAACGTTCGTGTCCGGGCCACGCTCGCCAACACCGGTGAGCGGCTGCGCCCCGGCATGTTCGCCAATGTCGAGGTGCTCCTTCCCGCCGGCGCACCGGTGGTGGTCATCCCCTCCAGCGCGGTGCTCTTCGCCCCCTATGGCGACTCGGTGTTCGTGATCGAGCGCACGAAGGGGGAGGACGGCAAGGAAGCCACCAAGGTCCGCCAGCAGACGGTGCGCCTGGGCGCCACCCGCGGCGACTTCGTGGCCGTCCTGTCGGGGCTCAATCCCGGCGAGGAGATCGTGAGCACCGGCGCGTTCAAGCTGCGCAACGGCGCCACGGTCATCATCAACAATACGGTCGTGCCCCCGGCCCAGCTCGAACCCAAGCCGGCCAACACCTGAGCGCGCGCCCCGCCTCCGACGCGGCCTGCCCGCGCCGTCCTGCCGGGGCACCACACCAGCGCACCCGCGCGACCCGCCCATGAAAATTACCGATCTGTTCATCCGCCGGCCCGTCCTGGCGATGGTGGTCAACCTTGTGATCATCGTCGCCGGCATCCAGGCCTACCGCACGCTCAGCGTGCGCCAGTACCCGCGCAGCGAAATCGCGACCATCTCGGTCACCACCGTCTATGTCGGCGCCAACGCCGACCTTGTCCGCGGCTTCATCACCACGCCGCTGGAGCGCGTCATCGCCGCCGCCGACGGCATCGACTACCTCGAGTCCACCAGCTCGCAGGGCATGTCGTCGATCGTCGCGCACCTGAAGATCAACTACGACTCGAGCAAGGCGCTCGCCGAGATCGGCTCGAAGGTCGACCAGGTCCGCCGCGACCTGCCGCCGGAGGCCGAGGTGCCGGTGATCAACATCTCCACGGTGGATTCCCAGTTCGCCTCCGCCTACCTCAGCTTCACCTCGAACACCCTGCAGCAAAACGAGATCACCGACTACCTCACGCGCGTCGTCCAGCCGCGCCTGTCGTCGCTCGGCGGTGTGCAGCGCGCCGACATCCTCGGCGGCCGCGTCTTCGCGATGCGCGTCTGGCTCAACCCCGAGAAGATGGCGGCGCTCAACGTCACCGCCACGCAGGTGCGCGCCGCGCTCGGCGCCAACAACTACCTCTCCGCCCTCGGCCGCACCAAGGGCTCGTGGACGCAGGAGAACCTTGTGGCCAACACCGACCTGCGCTCCGTCGACGAGTTCCGCCGCCTCGTGGTCCGCCAGGAGAGCGGCACCGTCGTCCGCCTCGAGGACATCGCGACCGTCGTGCTCGGCGCGGAGGACTACGACACCGAGGTCCGGTTCTCGGGCGAGAACGCCGTGTTCATGGGCGTGTGGGTGCTGCCCAATGCCAACACCCTCGACGTGATCCGGAGCGTGCGCGAGCTGCTCCCCGACATCCAGCGCAACATGCCGGCCGGGCTCGAGGCCCATGTCGCCTACGATTCGACCGGCTACATCAACGACTCGATCCGCGAGGTCTACAGCACCCTGACCGACACGCTGATCATCGTCATCGCCGTCATCTACCTCTTCCTCGGTTCGTGGCGCTCCGTGCTCATCCCGGTCGTCGCCATCCCGGTGTCGCTCATCGGCGCGATCTTCATCATGCAGGTCTCCGGTTTCACCATCAACCTGCTCACGCTGCTCTCGGTCGTGCTCTCGGTCGGTCTTGTCGTCGACGACGCCATCGTCGTCGTCGAGAACGTCGAACGCCACCTGCGCGCGGGCATGAAGCCGTTCGACGCCGCCATCGAGGGCGCTCGCGAACTGGTCGGTCCGATCATCGCGATGACGGTGACGCTGGCCGCGGTGTACGCCCCGATCGGTCTGCAGGGCGGCCTGACCGGTGCGCTCTTCCGCGAGTTCGCCTTCACGCTCGCCGGCGCGGTGCTCATCTCCGGCGTCGTCGCCCTCACGCTCTCGCCGGTGATGTGCGCCAACATCCTCTCGCACAAGCTCGAGAGCGGCCGGTTCACCAGCATGATCGACCGGCACTTCAACCGCTTCCGCTCCTTCTACGGTCGCGCCCTCGACGCGGTCCTCAAGGAGCGCTGGGCTGTGTACATCGTGTGGGCGGTGCTCTCCGTGCTCGTGGTCCCGCTCTTCATGTTCTCGGCGCGCGAACTCGCGCCGGCCGAGGACCAGGGCATCATCTTCGCGCAGGCGGAGGCGTCGGCCAACGCCACCCTCGACCAGACCGCGCTCTTCACCCGTCAGGCGTTCCAGAACGTGATGAAGACCACGCCCGAGTACGACTATGCGTTCCAGATCACCTTCGCCAACGGCGGCATCATGGGCATGGTCACCAAGCCGTGGAGTCAGCGCGAACGGAAGATCTTCGAGATCCTTCCCGAGGTGACGAAGAAGTACGCCCAGATCCCCGGCATCCGGGTCAACGCCGGCCTCCCGGCCGCGCTGCCCGGCGGTGGCGGCATCTTCCCGGCCTCGATCGTCATCGCCTCGACCGCCAACGAGCAGGAGCTGCTCGGCTATGCGAAGCAGCTCGCCGAGGAGACCTACAAGGAAGGCCTCTGGGCCATTCCGCCGCTGATCGACCTCAAGATCGACCAGCCGCAGTCCCAGCTTGTGCTCGACCGCGACAAGATCGCCTCGCTCGGCCTCAACCTCCAGTCCGTCGGCGCCGACATCGGTTCGATGGTGGGCGGCGGCTTCGTCAACCGCTTCAGCATCGCCGGCCGCAGCTACAAGGTCATTCCGCAGATCGAGCGCACCGGCCGCCTCAACGCCGACCAGCTCGAGGACATCTACGTCTCGGGCACCGCGGGCCAGCTCATCCCGGTCAGCACCTTCGCCACGATCAAGAACACCGCCGAGCCGCGGCAGCTCGCCCGCTTCAACCAGATGAACTCGGTCACGATCAGCTCGTTCCCGAAGGGGGACCTGGGCGGCGTGCTCGACAAGTTCGAGAAACGGGCGCGGGCGATCCTGCCCAAGGGCTACGTCATCGACTACAAGGACCAGTCCCGGCAGCTCAAGGTCGAGGGCAACAAGTTCCTCCCCGCGATGGGCCTGGCGGTCATCCTGATCTTCCTGGTGCTCGCGGCGCAGTTCAACAGCTTCCGCGATCCCTTCGTCATCCTCCTCGGCTCCGTGCCGCTGGCGATGTTCGGCGCGCTCCTCTTCACCTTCCTGAAGATGATGAACCCGCAGATTCCGTGGTGGTCCGACGGCTGGACGACCTCGTTGAACATCTACTCCCAGATCGGCCTCATCACACTGGTCGGCCTCATCGCCAAGAACGGCATCCTCATCGTGGAGTTCGCCAACCACCAGCAGCATGCCGGTCTCTCCAAGCTCGAGGCCGTCAAGGCCGGCGCCAGCCTGCGTCTCCGCGCTGTTATGATGACCACCGCGGCGACCGTCTTCGGTCACCTGCCGCTGTGTTTCGTCTCCGGCCCGGGTGCCGCTGCCCGTAACTCGATCGGCCTGGTGCTGTGCACCGGCCTGACGATCGGGACGTTCTTCACCCTGTTTGTCGTGCCTTGCCTCTACATGCTCCTCGCGAAAGATCACAAGGCCCAGCAGGTCAAGGATGCCCAGCAGTTCGCCCATGCCGGCGCGCCCGCGTCGGCTTCCTCCCAGTCCATCTCCTCCTCCCGGCTATGAAATCCTTCCGTTTGCTCCTCCTGTTCGCCGCCGCCGCGGCGCCGGTGTTCGCCGCGCCCGATGCCACCCAGCCCGTCCCCGAGCGGCTCGATCTGCCGAACGCCCTGCGCTACGCGCTCGAGAACAACTTCAGCATCCGCCAAGCCCGCGAGCGCCTCAACCAGGCCGAGGGGGCGCTGACCACCGCCCGCGCCGGCTATCTGCCGTCGGCCGGAGTCGACGCCTCCTACTCGCGCACCTCCGAGCACATCACCTCGCCCGGCACCGACGACGAGACGTGGAACGGCTCGGCCAGCGTGAAACAGACGGTCTTCGCCGGTGGTGCCGTCATGGCCGGCGTGCGAGCCGCCCGGGCGTCGCGCGATGCCGCGCAGTTTCAGCTGCAGGCCGTCACCAGCACGGTGCTGGCCGGTGTGCGGGTCGGTTTCTACAACGTTCTGCGGGCGCAGGAGACGATCAAGGTCCGTGAGCAGGCGCTCGCCCTCCTCGAGGAGGAGTTGAAGAACGCCCGCAACCGCTATGAGGCCGGCGCCGGCGCCCAGTTCGACGTGCTCCGCGCGGAGGTTGCGCTCGCCAACGGGCGGCCGCCGTTGATCACCGCCCGCAACGACCTCAAGATCGGCGTCGAGGAGCTCCGGCAGCTCCTCGGCTTCACCAATCGCGAGGGCGCGAACCTCCAGAAGGTCCCCGAGTTCCTCGGCGAACTCGCCTTCTCCGATGAGCAGTTCGCCCTCGACCAGGCGCTCGACTCCGCCCGCCGCAACCGCGCCGAGCTTCAGGCTCTCGCCAAGGGGGTTTCCATCGCCGACGCCAGCGTGACCGTCGCGCGGGCCGGCTACCTCCCGAAGGTCGGCGTGTCCGCCGGCTGGCAGGTCGTCAGCACCCGCGTCTCCCCGCATCCCTATGGCCAGAGCAGCAGCGACGGCTGGTTCCTCGGCGCGCAATCGTCGTGGGCGATCTTCGACGGCCGTGCCACCGCCGGCCGGGTGCGCACCGCCAAGTCGCAGGCCACGCAGGCCCGCCTCTCCCTCGAGGAGCAGCAGCTCGCCATCGATGTCGAGGTGCGCCGCGCCTTCGCCTCCTGGCAGCAGGCGGTCGAGCTCGTCACGGCCTCCAGCAAGGTGGTCGAGCAGGCCACCGAGGCGCTCCGCCTGTCCCGCGCCCGCTTCGATGTCGGTGCCGCCACGCAGCTGGATGTGCTCCAAGCCCAGGTGGCCCTCACCGACGCGGGCAACAACAAGGTCCAGGCGCTCTACGCCTACAACGCGGCCATCGCCCAGCTCCGCAAGGCGATGGGCCAGCCGGACCCGGCCGTGGTCGCCAAGTGAGCCATGCGGGCCGCGTGCCCGTACCCGAAAGATTCCCACGCCCCGCCGGCAACGGCGGGGCTTTTTGTTGGATGCGCCCGGCCGGGGGACCTGCTTGATCGCAGAACTCGGACCGGGTGGCACGACGTCAGACTGCTGGACCTGCGGAGTGGGGCTGGTCCATTTGCAGGTCGCGTGCGTCGCTGCAATTCACGCGCATTCGCGGGAACGGTTTCCGGTTCCGGAAACGAGAAGCCGCACCGGCGGCGGTGCGGCTTCGAGGAAGGTCGGGGGACTGTGGATGCTGGTCAACGGCGCATCTTGCGCAGGAGAATCAGGCCGAGGAGAGCGGCCGCTCCGACAAGACCATAGGTGGAGGGCTCCGGAACCGGAGTATCACCGCCATCGTCGAAATGGCCGGTGCCCGTGTCGCTGGTGCCGAGGTTCGAGCCTTCGACATCCTGCCAGCGGGCGAACATCGAATCTGCTCCCGTGGCTCCCGGATCGAAGAACGCCAAGATGTTGGCGATCCCGTCCGTCTCGCCAGCATAGTCGGAGAGATCGAACGAGGAAGTGAACGTGAACTTGAAGTCGACGATCTGTCCGTAGGCGACGCCGTTCTTCGGGTCGTTGCCCATGGCGTTGTCGTTCTTGTCGTCCGATTGCGCGGCTAGATCTACGGTGAAGCCTTGTAGTCCGGCTTGGACGGACGTCGGGCTGAGAATGGTCCAAGGACTGTCCGGAGTGGGGTCCGACGGATCCTGGACCAACGCGTAGGTGAGCTGGACGTTGTTGAACAGGGTCGTGCCTCCATCCCACGGAGTATTGAACCCGAAGGCGGTGACAGTGCCCGTGACCAGCGGATCGGGCGGCGAGGCGGGCGCGTTGTCGACCAAGATGTGAAGATCTTGGCCGTCGATCCAAGCGCTGAAGTTTGTGCTCACGCCCGTGCTGTTGCCGACGATGTCGGTGGAGACGATCTGTCCAAAAGCCGCAGTGGCCGGGAGCAGCACTGCGAGCAGGAGGAAGTGTTGGATTTTCATATGGGGGAACGGTTGGGGGTTGGCCCTGCGAGTTGGGCTCGAAATGGAATGCGTGAAGATCGTTCCAGTCCCTCCGCGCCGCCATCGGGTGACCCTTGAACCGTGCATCGGGGAATGCCCGATCCTTGGGGCTCCCCAGCCGGGCCTTCGGCCTCAAGCTTGCGGGCGGACGGCATCCGCGCTCCCGCGGGGCGCTGCCGAGGACCCGCGTTTGGAGCGGGACCAACCCTCTCCGCCC
>JAEXPG010000396.1 GCA_023447015.1 Verrucomicrobiota bacterium | reverse complement strand
GCCACGGGCTGGCCGAACCGCCCGACGAGGCCCGCGGCTTCGCGCTGCGCGGACGAGGAGTTTTGGTACGCCGTTTGGCCAAGCGCGGCCAAACAACCAGTCCGGGCGTAGGGTTCAAGCCCGGAGGATGGCCGGCGCGGCGCCTTCGGAGCGGACGGGCCCGGAGATCCCGCCGCGGGCGACGCCCGCATGGTCCCGGAGGCCGGAAGCGGAGATCACCAATGGTCCACCGGGCCCTTCGGCACGGGGATCGACTCGGTGCCGTCCTCGCCCTCGGGCTGCATGAAGGAGGCGACCATCGGTGCGGGACGGAACTTCGCGCGCAGCTCGCCGTGCTCGTCGAGAAACTGCTTCCGCCACGCGAGGAAGCCGGCGATCGCCGCATCGAACTCCGCGGGGGTGCCCATCCGGGCGATGAGCCGCTTGAACTCCTTCGCCGGGCCGAACCGCCGCGCGTACCACGAGGCCACGCGCCGGAACAGGACCGTGCCGCGTTCGGCGCCGTGCATCTCGACGTAGCGCCGATGATGGATCCGCAACACGCGCAGCCGCTCCTCGATGGTCGGCTCGGGCGAGAGCTCGCCGGTGTCGAGATAGCGTCGGGTCTGGACGAACAGCCAGGGGTTGTAGAACGCCCCGCGGCCGATGCTCACGCCGGCGCAGCCGGTCTCGGCGAACATCATCTTCGCGGCCTCCGGGGTGGTGACGTCGCCGTTGCCGATCACGGGGATCGACTTCACCGCCTGCACCACGGAGCGGATACCGGCGAGGTTGACCCGCCCGGAGAAACCCTGCTCGCGCGTGCGTCCGTGGACAAACACCGCCGCCACGCCGGCATCCTCGAGCGCGCGGGCGAGCTCCGGCGCGGTGAGGTTCTCGTCGTCCCAGCCCAGGCGCATCTTCGCCGTCACGGGGATCTTCACCGCGTTCACGATGCCGCGCACGAGTGCCACGGTCTTGTCGGTCTCGGTCATCATCGCCGAGCCGCCGCCGACCTTGCAGACCTTCTTCACCGGGCAGCCCATGTTGATGTCGACCGAGGCGATGCCGAGCGACTCGAGCATCTGCGCGGCGTCGCGCATCTCCTCCGGCACCGAGCCGAAGATCTGCACGGCCAACGGCGAATCCTCCGCACAGGTCTTGATCAGCTCGAAGGCCCGCGAACGGCGCTCCAGCAACGAGCGCGCGTTGACCAAGTCGGTCGTGCAGAGGTCGAGCCCGCCGAGTTCGCGCAGCGTCAACCGGAAGGGCAGGTTGGTGTACCCGGCCAACGGCGAGAGGAAGAGATTGGAGCGCAGCTCGAGCGGACCGAAACGCAGCATCGCCGCACGCTCCGGCAGCACGCGGCGGGTTTCAATCCGGAAGCGCGGCGGGTCCTGCGCCGGCGTGAGCTTCGCGGCACTGCAACCGCCGCCGGGTCGCCGCCGTCTCCCGCGCTTCCCACTCATGACGCCCAGCGCGCCTCCCGATCCCTCCGCCGGCTTCCTCCGCCGGCCCACCTTCTGGTTCTGCAGCCTTGTGGCCGCGGCGATCGCCGCCCGCGTGTGGCTGCTGTTTCGCACGCCACTGGTGCCGGGGATGAACGGCGCCTACTATCTCGTGCAGGCCCGTTCGCTGCTCGAGCACGGCCACCTTGGTATTCCGGACCTCCCGCTGACCTTCTGGCTGCACGCAGGGTTGGCGCGGCTCTTCCAGCTCGTCGGCGGGCTGCCGCAGGACGACGCGATCCTCTGGGCGGTGAAGTCCGCCGATGCCGTGCTGCCTCCGCTGGCCGCGTTGCCCGTGGCGTGGCTGGGCCGCCAATGGCACCGCTTGGGGGAGCGGCCGAGCGCCTGGGCGTGGATGGCGCCGGCCGCTGCGGTCTGCCTGGGCGCCTCGGCGTTGCGCATGACCGGCGACTTCCAGAAAAACTCGCTCGCGCTCCTCTGGCTCGCCGCGCTCGCGCCGGCGGCGCTGGTATTCCTCCGGCGGCCTGGGTTGCGCACGATGGTTGCGCCCCTCGGGTTGCTGGCGCTGCTCGGGCTGACGCATATCGGCGTGCTCGGCGGCGCGCTGGTCTTCTGTGCGGTGCTGGTCGTCGTCGCGCTGCTGACGGCCGAACGCTCCGCGCGCCGGCCCATCCTGCTGCTGGTGCTGCTTGGCGCCGGTGTGCTCGGCGTGGCCGGCAGCTCGGCCTACGCGCTCTACGATCCAGTGCGGGTCACGCGCCTTGTCGCGGCCTTCACGCATCCTTCGGCCCAGCTCGAGGACCGCGGTCCCGGCCCGCGCCCCGGGTTTTCTCCTTCTCCGGATCATGCCGGCGCAGTCCCTCCGCCGTTTGCTGCGGGCCGTGGCCCGGCTGCCCCGGTCGCCGGCTCCGCGATGGCGGCCGATGGTGTGGTGGGTCCGCCGCCGCCCCCGCCGGGTTTCGGTCCCGGGCCGCACCACGGATGGGCGGACACGCGGACGCTGTTTCCCTCCGTCGCCTGCCTTGTGTGCGGAGCCCTGGCGTTGTGGCTGCTCTGGCGGCAGCGGCGTCGGTTGCCCGTGGCGGAGGCGAGCGTCGCCGCGGCCGCCGCGCTCACGGCGCTCGTGCTCGCGGTCCCGCTCTACGATTGCCAGAAGGCCGAGCGATTGTTGCTCATCGCCACCGTGCCCGCGGCGATCGCCGGTTCGTTCGTGCTGACCCGGGTTGTTCTGTTGAGCTGGAGCCGGCTTCTCGGGACCTGCGCGCTGGCCTTCATCCTTGTCGACACGGGACGGGCGCTGCCGTTCGGCGGCCGCCCGGTGGTCAGTCAAACGGCCTTGGCGGAGCTGCGCTCGCTGCAGGTGCACTGCTCCGATCCCGGGCGCACTTTGGTCGTCGCCCGCCACGGGCTCGAGTGGTGGACGGCGTGGGCATTGCACACGCACATCGCCCAGCCCGGCGCCGTGGCCGACGCCGATTGGACGCGCTACCGCGAGGTGCTCTATCTGAGCGAGAAGGCGCATCGCTGGCCCGGCGGCGGTTGTGGCGGTCCCGGACCGGAGATGCCACCACCACCGCCCGGAGGCCCCGGCTGTGGCCCGGGCGACGCAGCCATGCCCGGTAACGCCGAGGTCCTGCACGACGGC
>JAEXPG010000369.1 GCA_023447015.1 Verrucomicrobiota bacterium | reverse complement strand
CCCAACACCCGCCCCCCCCGCGCGGCGGTTGCGCAGAAACCGCCCTACCCTCGGAAAGCTTTGTGCCACGGCGTGCATCAGTCCTTCAGGGCGTCGAGCTCCTCGACCTGCACGGTGCGGCGCTGGCGGTAGAGCTGGACGATGATGGCCAGGCCGACGGCCACCTCCGCGGCGGCGACGGTGATGATGAAGAAGACGAAGGTGTTGCCGTCGGGCGTGCCGTTGAAACGGGAGAAGGCGACCAGCGCGAGCGTGGTGGCGCTGAGCATGAGCTCCAGGCACATGTAGATGATGAGCGTGTTGCGCCGGAGGAGCACGCCGAAGAACCCGGTCGCGAAGAGCAGCCCGGCGACGAGCAGGAAGGCGTTGAGCGAAATGGTCATGGCGAGAGCGGAAAGTGGAGACCGGAAGGCGGAGAGGACGGATTCGGACGACAGAAGAGAACGAAGGAAACGAAGAGAGAAAGTTGGGCGGTTGTTGGATCGCGGTTTTCTTTGTTCTCTTCGTTACCTTCTGTGGAAATTCCGGGTTGGTTCGAGATCAGGAAGCGTCGTCCTCCTCGGCAGCGGCGGGTTTCCGGCTGATCACGATCACGCCGATCATGGCGACGAGCAGGAGGAAGCCGGCGACCTGCATCGGCAGTAGATAGGTCGTGAAGAGCTGGCGGCCATAGACCTTCAAGACGCTGCCGGAGGCCTCGGCCGGGAGCGCGGGGGCGGCGAACTGGTCCTTGTGGAAGAGCCAGAGCACGCCGGTGAGCATGAGGGCGAAGGCGATGGTCGCAGCAGCGGCCGAGAGCCGCCCCACCCGCTTGGCCGGTCCGCTGTCGAGGTCGAGCAACATGACGATGAACGCGAAGAGCACCACGACCGCGCCGGCGTAGACGAGCACCTGAAGCACCGCGAGGAAGTAGGCCTCGAGCAGCACGAACAGCCCGGCCATGCCGAAGAAGGTCAGGAAGAGCGACAGCGCGGAGTTCACCGCGTTGCGGTTGAGCACAACCATCAGCGCGGAGCCGATCGTAAGGGCGGCGAAGAGATAGAAGAGGAAGTCAGCCATCGCTAATTGCGGATTGCAGAATGCGGATTGCGGAATTGGCGGAAGGACGAGTGGAGAGGCGACCGAGGAGAACGAAGGAAAGAGAGGGAGGCGTGCAGGCTGCTCCGAGAGGATTTCATGTCGTCGTTGTCGTCGTTACCTTCTGTGGCGTTCCGAAAATGCCGTCAGTGGGCGTTGCCGGCCTCCTCGGCGGCCTTCTTCTTGTCCCACTTGTGGTGCTGGTCGGGCAGCGTGCCGCCGAGCTCGTAGAGCTTCTGCTTGTTGTGGACCATCTCGGCGCGGCTCAGGCCGGAGAGCGAATAGACGTTCTGCAGCCAGATCGCCTCCTCGGGACAGACCTCCTGGCAGTAGCCGCAGTAGATGCAGCGCAGCATGTCGATCTCGAACTCCTTCGGCGCCTTCTCGACATGGGCGTTGGGTCCGGTGGCGTCGATCGCGCCGGGGGTGATGCGGATCGCCTTGGGCGGGCAGACGAACTCGCAGAGCTGGCAGGAGACGCACTTCTCGCGCCCGTGGGTGTCCTTCACGAGCGTCGGCACGCCGCGGTAGCCCGGCGGGATCGGCGGGCGCACCTCGGGGTACTCCATCGTGATCTTCGGCGCGACCATGTGCCGCAGGGTCGTGCGCAGACCCGCGATCACGCCCGGAAGGTAGGTGCGCGCGAGAAACGACAGCGGCTTGCGTTCGACGACTTTGACGGTGGCAGGCATCAGGATTGCGGAATGGAGATTGCGGAATGCGGAGTGCCGAAACGGAGCGGGAGGCCGCAGGCGTTAAGCTCCGCGGAGTCGGAGCGGCGGAACGGCTGCGCCGTCCGGCCACAAGGCAGGGACGTTTCCCCGAAACGTCCGCCCTGCGGCCGAGCAAAACACGGACGGCGGTCGCGGCGGTTTTGGAGAAACCGCCCTACCCCCGGAACTGTGTTTTCGCGGCGCATGGTCAGGACGGGAGGAAGGAGACGCCGATCGCGTAGGCGACCACGTTGGCGAGGGCGAGCGGCAGGAGCACGCGCCAGCCGATGCGCATGACCTGGTCGTAGCGGAAGCGCGGCACCGTCCAGCGCACCCACATGAAGAAGAAGATCATCGCGAGCGTCTTCGCCAGGAAGGTGGCCAGCGCCAGGAGCGCGCCGAGCAGCCCGACGTCGAGCGGCAGGCCGGCCAGCGCCGCCAGCTTCGCCCAGGTGAGCCCGGGCAGCGGGTTCCAGCCGCCGAGGAAGAGGACGGTGAACACGCCCGAGCCCACGGAGAGGTGCGCATATTCGGCGGTCATCAGCAGGCCGAACTTGAACGCACCGTACTCGGTGTGGAAACCGCCGACCAGCTCGGCCTCGCCCTCGGGCATGTCGAACGGCAGGCGGTTGGTCTCGGCGAAGAGCGCGATCAGGAAGATGAAGGCCGACAGCGGAGCAATGAAGAGGAACCAGTTGGCCTCGGCCTGCCAGTGGCCGACGCGGATGAGGCTGAGCGTGCCGGGCGCGCCGGGCGTGTTGACGACGAGGAAGAGCGGGATGATCGAGAGCCCCATCGCGATCTCGTAGGAGATCAGCTGGGCCGAGGCGCGCACGGCACCGAGGAACGGATACCGGGAGGTGGAGGCCCACCCGGCGAGGATCGTCGAATAGACGCCGAGCGAGGAGATCGCGAAGAGGAAGAGGATGCCGAGGTCGAGGTTGGCCAGGATCAGCGGCACGCTGCGGCCGGCGGCGTCGAGGTACTCGCCGAACGGCACCACCACCACGGTGGTGAGCGCCGGGATGAGCGCGACGACCGGGGCGAGGTTGAAATAGAACCAGCGCACGTGCGCCGGGATCGGCTCCTCCTTGAAGAGGAACTTCCCGCCGTCGGCCAGCGGCTGGAAGATGCCCAGGCGCTGGAGGAAACGCCCGAGGAGCGGGATGGCGGCGATCCACGGGATCGCGGTGCGGTTGGGCCCCGGCCGGCCCTGGATCCACGCGGAGACCTTGCGTTCGGCGAGCGAGCCGTAGAGGCAGAGCCCCATCAGCACGGCGACGACAAGCAGCGCCTTGATCAGGAGCTGGAGGAGCAGCGGGAGCTGGTAGAAGAGGTCCATCAGACGTGGGCGGCCTTCGCCGCGGGTTTGAAATGGAGCGTCTCGCCCTCGACGAACGGCTGGCCGGCCCAGGCGGCGCCGTCGAGGAGCAGGCCGCCCGCCGGGATCGCCGCCCACGAGAGGCCGGCGAGGACGGGCACCTGTTTCGCCAGCTCGACCCAGACGGATTCGACGTCGGCCGGCGCGCTCGCCGCGGCGTTGACGCCGTCGATGAGGGCGGCGAGGAGCGCGAGGTCGTCGCGCGCCTGCGCGGGGCCGGGCACGGCGGCGGCGAACTTCTGGAGCCGAAACTGCTGGTTGATGAACGAACCGCGTTTCTCGAAGACGGTGAACGACGGGAGCACGACCTTCGCCGCGGCCGTCGTGGAGAGCGTATGCGTGCCGATCTCGATTACCGAGATCTTCGCGAGCCGGTCGGCCGTGAGGCCGGCGGCGGCGAGATCCTCGCCAAACGTCACGACGGTCTTCACCGCGCCGTGGTCGATCGCGTCGGACAGCTCGGTCAGCACAGTGGGCGGCGGATAGGCCTTGAGCAGGCCGGTGACGAGCGCGCCGCGGGTGTTCGGGTTGCGGTCGGCGGAGAGCAGAAGGCCGTCGCCCTGCCCCACCCGGCCGACGATGTCGGCCGGCACGGAGCCGAGCGCGAGCGCGAGCTGGCGGGTGAGGAACTGCTCCTCGACCGACTGGCGGCCGGAACCGACGATGGCCGCGAAGGAGCGCTGCGCCCGGAGGAGCTCGACGGCGGCGGCGAGCGCCTGCTCGGGGCTCGCCGGCTGGCCGTTCACCAGGGGCTGCCGGAGGCGGTTCTCGGCGGCGACCTGCTTGTAGAGCAGGCGGCCGGAGTCGGTCATCCACGTGTCGTTGACCTCGTCGTTGCGCCGCGGAGTGATGCGGTAGATCACGCCCTCGCGCGCCCAGACGTCGGTGTTGGCGCCGACGCTCGACTCGGTGTCGATGCTCGGCGTGGTCTTGAGGAACCACACGCGCATCTTGAAGCGGAAATCGGTGCTCGTGAGCGCGCCGACGGGGCAGATGTCGACGGTGTTGAGCGAGTAGTTGTGGTTCAGCTCACGACCCGGATAGCAGGTGAGCGTCGAGTGGCTGCCGCGGTCGACGAAGCCGAGGACGTCCTCCTTGGCGATGTCGCGGGTGAAGCGGATGCAGCGCGAGCGGAGGATGCAGCGCTCGTCGTCGAGGGTGACGCGCGGGCCGAGCTGGGTGCGCTTCGGCTTCACGTTCTTCTTCTCGATGAAGCGCGAAGTGCCGCGGCCGTAGTCGGCGGCCTGCTCCTGGAGCTTGCACTCGCCGGCCTGGTCGCAGATCGGGCAGTCGAGCGGGTGGTTGACGAGGAGGAACTCCATCACGCCCTCGCGGGCCTCCTTGATCTGCGGCGTGGTGGTGCGGATATGGAGACCGGGGGTGGCGTTGGTGAAGCAGGCGATCTGCGGCTTCGGCATCCAGTTCACGCGCTGCTTGCCCGTGGCGGGATCCATGACCGGCTGCTTGGTGACCTGATCGACGGCGGGCATGCCCATCTCGACCAGCCACATGCGGCAGTTGCCCGAGACGGGGAGCTTCGGGTGGTAGCAGAAATGCGGGATCTCGATGCCGAGCAGCGCCGCGGCCTCGATCATGTTGGTGCCCTTTGGCACCGCGATGTCGCGGCCGTCGATGTTGACGGTGACGAGGTCGGGTTTGGTCGGTGTCTGGCTCACGCGGAAAAGACGGAAAGTGGAGGAAGTGGAAACCGCTGATGGGCGCTGATGAACGCTAATGGGCGGAGGAACTCCGGAATGGAGGAACCACTGATGCACACTGATCCACACTGATGGCGGGCCAGCGATGCCGCGGTCTGTGATTAGCGTTCATTAGCGTGGATTAGCGGTTCAAAAATGCCGGGGTCAGATCAGCGTCGGCGCGAGGGCGTGGCGGTTCTGTTTGGCGGCGGGATAGGCTTTGAACTCCTCGCCGAACTTCTGGACGAA
>JAEXPG010000348.1 GCA_023447015.1 Verrucomicrobiota bacterium | reverse complement strand
CTCCCGGTTCCGGCCGTCTAGATTGACGGCCGTCAATCTAGACGGCCGGAACCGGGAGCGCGCCGCACGCCGCCGCGCAAACAGCAGCGGAATCATCGAGTCCTGCCAGCCAGAAGCGCTTCGGTGAATCCGTTGCGCCGAACCGGAGCACGAAGTGCCCCCCAGCCTCGGAAGTTGCCAAGCGCCGCGCGCTGCCCTTCCCTCTCCGCGCCATGTCCACCGCGCCTGCTTCGCTCGACCGCAACTCACTCCCCGATGCCGCCGGCCACTTCGGTCCGTACGGCGGCGTCTACGTGCCCGAGACGCTCATGACGGCCCTGCAGGAGCTCGAGCGCGCGTACGACGAAGCCCGCGTGGACCCCGTCTTCCAGAACGAGTTGCGCCACCACCTCAAGGAGTTCGCCGGCCGTCCCACCCAGCTCTACTTCGCCGAACGCCTCACCGAGCATGTCGGTGGCGCCAAGATCTACCTCAAGCGCGAGGACCTCCTCCACACCGGCGCCCACAAGATCAACAACGCCCTCGCCCAGGTCCTCCTCGCCCGCCGCATGGGCAAGAAGCGCATCATCGCCGAAACCGGCGCCGGCCAACACGGTGTCGCCACCGCCGCGGCCTGCGCGAAGTTCGGCCTCGAGTGCGTCGTCTACATGGGCTCGGTCGACATGGCCCGCCAGGCGCTCAACGTCTTCCGCATGCGCCTGATGGGCGCGACCGTCGTCGGCGTCGAAGCCGGCCAAAAGACTCTCAAGGAAGCCGTCAACGAAGCGCTGCGCGACTGGGTCACCAACGTCCGCACCACCCACTACGTGCTCGGCACCGCCTACGGACCGCACCCGTACCCGAAGATGGTGCGCGATTTCCACCGCGTGATCGGCCAGGAGGCGCGCGCCCAGATCCTGGAACGCGAGGGTCGCCTGCCCGACGAGCTCATCGCCTGCGTCGGCGGCGGCAGCAACGCCATCGGCCTCTTCTTCGAGTTTCTCGAGGAGCCGAACATCCGGATGACCGGCGTCGAGGCCGGCGGCCGCGGCATCGCCCGCGGCGACCACGCCGCGCGCTTCGCCGGTGGCCGGCTCGGCGTGCTCCAGGGCGCCAAGACGCTTCTGCTCCAGGACGCCGACGGCCAGATCGAGCCGACCCACTCCGTCTCCGCCGGGCTCGACTACGCGGCCGTCGGCCCCGAGCACGCCTTCTACCACGAACGCGGCCGGATCGACTTCGCCTACGCGACCGACGCCGAGGTGCTCGCCGCCTTCCAGCTGCTCTCGCGCCTCGAAGGCATCATCCCCGCGCTCGAATCGACCCACGCCGTCGCCTTCGGCCTCAAGCGCGCCGCCGAGCTCCCCAAGGACAAGATCGTCATCGTCAACCTCAGCGGCCGCGGCGACAAGGACGTGCAGCAGGTCGCTGAGATCCTGAAGGCCAGCAGCAAGTGAACTCTTGCGGCTGGAGGACGTGAGGCCCTGAGTGCACTAACCCCGCCTCACCATGTTTCACGTACCCGCCACCGCTTTGCTTCTGACGATGGGCGTGTGTGCGGCCATCCACCTCGGGCTGTACCTGTGGGCCAAATTGCATCGAGTTCAGATCCGCAGAGCTTGGCACCTACTTCCACCGCTGCTCGCGATCCCTCTCTTCGTTGGGTCTTCGCTCACGCTGCAAAACCATTGGCGTCACCAAGGCATACTGAAATCCGCGCAAGATTGGCCCTACTCCGAAGACTCAATTCCACCTGAGGCCAGCAATGTCTTTATCGACGCGAGCTACAACAGCCGGCACGCGAAGTTTCACATTGATTCGGCCGTGTTGCTTTCGTGGTGCGCGCAGAGGAAGGCGAAGGTCGATCGGCTCGGCGGTGAGTTGCCGGCTCACTGCGACGTTTTTGACGCGGAGCTCCACCGCTCCAGCGCGATCGAAGTCACACAAGGATTCGCCGCATCCAACCTCTCGCCCGATGGCGGCGGCTTCTCGCTTGTCTACGATTCCGCTGCAGGAGTCGCCTACTACCGTTGGTCAACACACTGACTCCCCCGCGATAGACCGATAGCTCACGGGATTGCGCGCCATTCAGGCTCTCGGTATCCAACATTGACCGAATGCGCCATTACTCGCGCCCGCCTGCCGCCGCCGCCCGGGCGCATTTCAGGAAGAGATCGGCGGCGGGCGCCAACACCTCGCCCGCCCACGCCGCGCCCACGATCAACGGCGCCGGAGCCGGTGTGAGCGGCAGCAGCTTCAGCCGCGCACCAGCCGTGCAAGCCAACGACTGCGAGACCAGCGCCACGCCGCCACCAGCCTCGACGGCCGCGATCAGGCTCGTGGCCCCGTCGTGTTCCTCGACGACCCGCGGCCTCGGCCGCACCTTCGCGAACAACTCGTCAAACGTCGCCCAGTACTCCGGATAGTCGGCCCGCGTCAGGCCCACGAAGCGCTCCTTCGCGACCTGCGCCAACGGCACAGAACGCAGCCGCGCCCACGGGTGCCCAGGAGGCACCGCCAGCCTCAACGCATCGCGCTCCAGCGCCTCGAAATGCAGGCCGCGCAGCATCGCCTTCAGCGGCCGCACCAGGATCGCCAACTGCAACCGGCCCTCCCGCAGACCGGCTATCATCTCCTCCGTGCTCAGATCGTGGAGCTTCACCCGCACCTGAGGCAGCTCGGTCTGGAACGCCCGCAGCGTCGGCGGCAGCAGCCGCACCGTCGGCGAGGGAGCGTAGCCCACATGCAGCTCCCCGCCCCCGCCCACCGCCACCGCGCGCGCCGCCTTCACGGCCTCGTCCGCCCGCTGCAGCACGGCGCGCGCTTCGCCGAGGAACGCGCGCCCGGCCTCGGTCAGGCTCACCGACTTCGCGGTGCGCAGCAGCAGCGGGAAGCCGAGCTCGTCCTCGAGATCGCGCACCTGCCGGCTCAGCGCCGGCTGGGAAACGTGGAGACGCAGCGCCGCCCGCGTCACGTTCTCCTCCTCCGCCACCGCCACGAAATACCGGAGATGCCGCAGTTCCATGCCGCCAGCATGCCTTTTGCGCATGCTGAGACAAGAAACATGGTCTTTCCCGAACCCGGCCCGGGTGTGGCACAATGATGGCATGACCACGATCCGCCGCTCCCAAGACCGCGGCCACGCCAACCACGGCTGGCTCGACACCTACCACACCTTCAGCTTCGCCGACTACTACGACGAAAACTGGATGGGCTTCCGCAGCCTGCGCGTGATCAACGACGACCTCGTCATGCCCCGCATGGGCTTCGGGATGCACCCGCACCGCGACATGGAGATCATCACATACGTCCTCAGCGGCGCGCTGGAACACAAGGACTCCATGGGCAACGGCCGCGTCATCCGCGCCGGCGATGTCCAGTACATGGCCGCCGGCACCGGCGTCCGCCACAGCGAGTTCAACCCGTCCTCCGAGGAGGCCGTGCGCCTGCTCCAGATCTGGATCCAGCCCGACCGCACGGGCGTCACCCCGCGCTACGCCGAAAAGGCGTTGGCCGATGCTGAGACCGGCCGCCTCCACCTCGTCACCAGCAAAACCGGCCGCGCCGGCTCGATCGCGATCAACCAGGACGCCGACCTCTGGCTCGCCCGCCTCGCGCCCGGCGAACACGTCGCTCACACCCTCGCGGCCGGTCGCCATGCTTGGCTCCATGTCGCAGCCGGCGAGATCACGCTCGACGGCCAGCCGCTCCACACTGGCGACGCCGCCGCGCTCTCCGGACCGGCCACGCTGCAACTCGCCGCCGTCGGCCCGGCGCAGGTCCTCCTCTTCGATCTCGCCTGATTCACCCACTCTGTTCGCCACCACCACTCTTCCACTACCATGAAAGCACTCCACCTCCTCCTGAAGACCGACAACAGCGCCACACCGCTCCTCGCCCGCCTCACGCTCGGCCTCGTCATGTTTCCGCACGGCGCCCAGAAAGCGCTCGGCTGGTTCGGCGGCTACGGTTTCGACGGCACGATGGGTTTCTTCACCGGTACACTGCACATCCCCGCCGTGCTCGCCTTCCTCGCGATCGCCGCGGAGTTCGCCGGCTCGCTCGGTCTGATCACCGGGTTCTTCTCCCGTGTCTCCGCCCTGGGCATCGGGATCACGATGACCGTTGCCATCTTCATGGGGCACGCCGC
>JAEXPG010000310.1 GCA_023447015.1 Verrucomicrobiota bacterium | reverse complement strand
GCAGGTCGTCGCGCGCGAGAGCAACCGCCGCGCTCGGGTGCGCTGCCAGCGCGGCGAGATCGGCATAGTGCCGGGAGAAACGCTGTGGCGTCGCTTTGGCTTCATCCCGGTGCGCTTCGGCATGCAGGATCGTCGCCTTCTCCCAGAAGGTGCGTTCGAGGGAGAGTACCCGGAGTGGGGCGACGGCGTCGCCGAGCGTCTCCGGGTAGAGTTCGGCGACGTAGGGCACGACGGTTTTGTCCTCGGCCGGCCAGTCGTCGGAACGGGCGCCGAACTCCATCTTCACTTCTCGGCGCACATAGGCGTCCGGCGTCGTCGTGCTGACATCGCTCGGGTAGGTGAAGCGCAACGTCTGGGAATCGTCCGGGTCGACGATGATGTCCCATCCTTTGTCGCCGAGGGTCGCAGCCGTACGAGCGCGCAGCGCGGGCAGAATCTCCGTCGCGATCTTGCGGGAGCATGCGGCGGCGAGATCCTCGATCCGCTCCCGCTGTTTCTTCCCCGAGGTCGCGTGCTCGGGGCTGCGGTCGCCGGTGAAGCCAAGCCACTCGCGGCTCAGCGACACATCGATGTCTTCGGAGAAGCGGGCAATCGCGCGCCAGACCTTCGAGAGGGACGTGCCGCCCTTGAAGATCAGGTGCTCGCCGATGCCGGGCAGCGCGAAGAGTTCACGCAGGGTCCAGCACACCCAGAAATCCTTTTCGAGGATGACCTCGCCGATGCCGAGTTTCTGCGAGGTGCCTTTGTAGAGTTCGCTGCGCTGACCGGGAGTGAGTCGGAGAATGGATTCCATGGATCAGGAGGGGACGGTGATTTGGTTGAGGTGCGGGCGCATCCATGCCGGCGCATGAGGTGCGAGCGCATCGAGGTCGGCCTTGGTTGCCGCATCGAGCTGCGGTTGCAGGCGTGCGATGGTGTCCGCGGAGACATGGGTTTTCCCGAGGTGCCGCAGGGCTTGGAAGACGAGCCCAGCGGGCTTGCCCGCGCCGAGGAGATTGCGCGGGGCTGCCCGACGAAAATCGAGTGTCAGCTTCTCCAACTGGACCTTTCGCGGCACGCCATCGGTCAGGATCACGATTTTGGCGGGTACCTGATCGGAGAGGTGCAGCAGGTTGGCGGCGTAGGCGCCGGACACCTGCCAGACCGCAGCGCTGTTGCGCATGATGCCCCGCACCAACTCCATCGGGTCTGGGGCGGTCTGCCCGAGGATCGGATGCGCCCGGGGGCGGTCGTAGAAGCCGCGGCGAACACGACGGAGATCGCCGCGCTTCGTCAGACGCTCCAGTGCCTTGCGAATGGCTGTCGGGCTGCCGACGTGCGCGAAGTCCCGGGCGGAAAAGGCCTTGGCACCTTTTGTCGCCCGGACGGCCCGAATAATCGTGGCGTCAGCCGGATGTGCGCCTTTGTCGGCTTTCATTATGTCACAAAAACTGTACAGTTTTTGTGACAGACTCCAGCCTAAACGGCAGCGCCATCGGCCCCGGCCACCGCAGGAGGCGAATCGCCTCCGTAAGGCGGCCGTCGAGGCACCGGTGCGGATGGGGTTCGGCGAGATCATGAGGCTTTCTGCGCTGCGACCTCGACGACCTCGGCGGCCTTCGGCTCGCCGAGCTGGGCCAGCATCTCTTCCCGGATCGCGGCCCAGTTCTCCGGCTTCATCGCCAGGAGCTTCGAGCGGACGTCCACCGGCTTGGCGGCGGGCTTGGCCTCACCACCGACGAGCAGGGCGGGCATCTTGCCAGCAAGCGTGCTCCGAAACTCCTCCCGGCCGGGTTGGAAGTAGTGCTTCATCACGATGCTCGCGGTACGGTGCCCGGTGACGCGCTGGACAATCTCCAGCGGCACGCCCGCAGTCAGCGCCAGCGTCACCCAAGTCACGCGGAAGGAATGGAAGTCGCGGACCGATGCCTTGCGCACGCCTTCCTTGCGCTGCCGTTGCAGCACGCCGCGGTTTTCGCCGAGGTCTCCACCCTCCGGGATCTCGTCGACGAAGCCGGCTGCGCGCAGCACGCGTTTGACGCGGTCGGTGAGGTGATCGGGATTCACAACGTAGTGAGCTTCCAGGGATGGGAAGACGTAGTAGGGCGGACGAGGCGCAGGTTGGGCGAGCGCCTCGACGAGCACCTCGCGCAGCAGCGGGAAGATCGGGATCTGCACGGTTTCGCCGGTCTTTGAGGTCTTCACGGTGATGAAGCCGCTCTCCAGATCGACCGACTCGCGCAGCAGCTTGCAGCAGTCGCCGCGACGCATCGCCGTGCACATGCCGGTGACGATGAGCGGATAGATGAACTTGTCCTCCTTCGCGTGCTGCAGGATCACGTCGAGTTCCTCCACCTTGTACGGCGTGCGGAAGACCGTCTCGCCTTCGCGAGTGGGGATGCCGTCGAACGGATTCTCGGCCATGCCGGCTTCCTTGCGCAGGGTGTGGAAGACCGAGCGCAGGAAGATGACGATGTTGTTGTAGGTTTTTGCGGAGACTCCGCGCTCCTCGGTCTTTCGCATGTACGCCCGGGCATGGGTGCACTGGATCTGCGCCATCTCCTTGATTGCGGAGTTCGACTTCCGGACGAACGACAGGAAGCGCTCCATCCGGCTATTGGCTTGGTCGACGTACCGCTCGCTGAGCGGCCGGCGGCGGGGCAGCGCCTTCCAGTGCGCGACGATGTCGGTGAGCGGGATCGAGCGGACCCGTTCGCCGGTGCGGAGCGCGTGCAGGGTTTGCACGAGCTCCTCGGCGCTACCGCGTTTCTTTGATTCGAGCTGGAATCGTTCGAGCGCGGCCTGGGCTCGGGCCCGCGAGCGTTCAAAGATGATGTCGCCGGTTTTGGTGAGTGTGGGCGGGACATGCCCGCACACTTCCACGCCGAGATTCTTGGTGATCCGTTTGCCGTTCACCGTCACCCGTCCGTACCACCAGATGCTTCTGCCACGACGTAATTCGAGAGACATGACTTGATCCTTTTTGACGTTGAGGTTGTATTGAGACCTCACGTAACCTGGAGCAACGAGCAGCCCCTCCCGAAATCGCGGTAGCCAAAGAAAAGACCAAACCTAGACCGAAAATCGCCCTAGTTTCTGTCAAGACGACTCGGAGACATGGCCTCATAACCTGAAGGTCCTGGGTTCAAATCCCAGCCCTGCACCCAATTTCAAGTCCGCTGAAGCCCGTTCCCAACGCGAGTTGTGAGCGGGCTTCGTGTTTTCCGGCGGGCGCGTCGGCGTCGTTCCGTTCGCCCCAAGGAACCGGGGGGACGGACCGGGAGTCAGGGCGTCGGCGACGGGTGAAAATGGATGCATCGGCGGCCCGAACGAGTGGCGCCGCATCGGCCGGGGCATCGGCAAATTGATTGACGCTGGACGGCCGCCACCGAGAAATCCCGCATGCGATTTGCGTGCGGCCGGGCGACCTCGGCTCCGGTCCGGGTCGGGCTGCTGCACCGCGATCGCCCACTCCCCCCGAAATCCTCCTGCGAAAACAGCACCATCCTCGTGAAAACCCAAGGCGTGTACATCGGCACCGACAGCGGCGCCACCACCTCGAAAACCTGCGGCGTGTGGGCC
>JAEXPG010000249.1 GCA_023447015.1 Verrucomicrobiota bacterium | reverse complement strand
GGCCCACGCCGATCTCCGCCAGCTTGGCGTCGAGCTGCTTCATGAAGTCGAGGCCGCTCTTCGGCGGGGTGTCGCGCCCGTCCATGAGGGCGTGGATGAAGACGTTGTCCTTGAGCCCGGCCTTCTTCGCGAGCTCGAGGAAGCCGTAGAGGTGCTCGAGCAGGGCGTGCACGCCGGCGTCGGAGCACAGGCCCATGAAGTGCAGCTTGGAGCCGCGTTCCTTCACGCGTTTGATCGCGGCCTGCCAGACCTCGTTGGTCTCGATCTCGCCCTCCTTGAGGGCCTTGGTGATGCGCACGATCTCCTGGTTAACGATCCGGCCCGCGCCGATGTTCTGGTGGCCGACTTCGCTGTTGCCCATCACGCCCACCGGCACGCCGACATCGAGGCCGGACGCCGCGACGAGGGCCTTCGGGTAGTTGGACTGGAGCCAGTCGTCGCACGGCGTACGGGCGAGCTTCACGGCGTTGTACTTGTCCTGTTCGGGATGGGGATTGAACCCCCAACCGTCGCGGATGACGAGGAGCACGGGCTTACGATTGCTGGACATGGTGTGTGATGGTTGCGGTCGTTGGGCGAAACCCGACGAGCAAACCGGCCCGGCCGGCGGGAGGAAGCAAAAAAGGGCAAGCCGTGGAAAGCCCCTAGCCCGGGCCGCAGATCCCCGCCAGGCGCCGCGCGGTGATCACCATGCCCGGCAATGCGCGGATGCTCCGCAGCTCCTCCGGCGCGATTGAAACCTTCGCCCGCGCGCAACGCCCGGATCTGGACCGCCTCAGGTGTACAGGAGGACTTCTTCTGCGGTCGTCGCCCGCGCGGCCATCGCCGCCAGTCCGCCGGCGCGCAGCGTCTGCATGCCGCGAGCCCGCGCCAGATCACGGATCTCCTGGGTGCCCGCGCCCCGGGCGACCAACTCGCGCAGCGCATCGTCTACCCGCAGCAGTTCGAATAATCCCATGCGCCCTCGATACCCCGCCCCCTGGCAACTCGGGCACCCTGCCCCGCCGTAGAACCGCATCCCCACCAGCGTCCCGCCTCCCGGCGCCAGGCGCGCGAGCGTCTCCGCGCCGGGCAACTGCTCGCACCGGCATTCCGGGCAGATGCAGCGCACCAACCGCTGCGCGAGCACAGCCTCGAGGCTCGCAGCCACCAGATACGGTTCGACCCCGAGGTCGGTAAGGCGCGTCACGGCCCCGGCGGCGTCGTTGGTGTGCAGCGTGGTGAGCACGAGATGGCCGGTGAGCGCCGCCTGGATGGCGCCGTGCGCCGTCTCCAGGTCGCGGATCTCGCCGACCATCACCACATCCGGATCCTGCCGCAGGAACGAACGCAGCGCCGCGGCGAACGTGAGGCCCGCCGCCGAATTCACCGCCACCTGCATCACCCCTTCCAGTTCGTACTCCACCGGGTCCTCGATCGTCAGGAGCTTCGCCCCGGCTTCGTTGATCTCGCGCAGACAGGCGTAGAGCGTCGTCGTCTTTCCCGAACCGGTCGGACCGGTGACGATCACGATGCCGCTGGGCCGCCGGATGACCCGGCGCAGCTCCTCCAGCACCGACGGCGCCAGCCCGAGCGAGTCGAGCCCGATGCTCGCTGAGCGCTCGTTGTCCAGCACCCGCAGCACGACGCTCTCCCCGAACTGGGTCGGCAACGTGGACACGCGCAGGTCGACCGACCGGCCGCCGACCCCGAGCTGGATCCGTCCGTCCTGGGGCACCCGCCGTTCCGCGATGTCGAGGTTCGCTAGGACCTTGAGCCGCGACGTGACCGGCAACGCCAGCGACGCCGGCGGCGGCGGCCACTCCCGCAGCGCACCATCGATCCGGCAACGCACGCGGCACTCGTGCTCGAAGGGTTCGAAATGGATGTCGGAAGCGCCCGCCCGCACCGCCTGTTCCAGCACGTCGTTCACATAACGCACCACCGGTGGCAGGCCGGCCGACACCGCCAGCGCCTCCACCTCGGATCGCACCGGCTCGGCCGCGGGGCTCTCGGCCGGCGCCGGCGCGGCCGTCAGGCCGTCCGCCGCCGCGCCGTAATGTTCGCGTTGCAAGGCCGCGACCACCTGTGGATCGGCCATGCAGATCCGCACCTTGCGCCCGAGCGCGAACTCCAACTCGGCGCCATCGGGTCCGGCGAAAGGATCGAGCGTCAGCACCTCAAGGCAGGTCCCGTCCTCTCGCCAAGGGACGACGTTATGGCGGCGGGCCAGCGAAGCCGGAAGCAGCGTCGCCACCTCGGCCGGGAGCCGCATCGGCGGCGCCTCGATCAGGCCGTAGCCGAGCTCATCGGCAATGACCGCGAGCAGGCGCGGTCGTGACAGCACGTCAGATTCACCGAGATGCTCCGCCAGCGACCGCCCCGCCGCCGTCGCCTCGGTGAGAAGCGATTGACAGCGCGCGGCAGTCACCAGCCCTCGGCGACAGACGAGTTCGCCGACCTCGCGATTGCGATGGGCGAACATGGCGGGTTTCCTCGGGCGGACCGGGCCGCGGCGCTCAGACGTCCTTCAGGCGCATGCCCATGCCGACCAGGCGCTCGCGCATGCCGTTGGAGTCCTGGGCCTTCTCGACGGCCTCGTCGGGCGAGATGATCTCGCGGTTGACCATGCTGAGCAGATGCGCGGCGAGCGTGATCATGCCGAGGTTGGCGCCGGGCTGGATGTCGGAGGTGATGCGGAAGGTCTTGTTCTCGCGGATGAGCGACTGGATGGAGGTGGTCGCCACCATCAGCTCGAAGCCGGCGATGCGGCCGCCGCCGTTCTTCTTGCACAACACCTGGGAA
>JAEXPG010000225.1 GCA_023447015.1 Verrucomicrobiota bacterium | reverse complement strand
TCTACGACACGATGAACTTCCTGCAGTGCGACGTGGTGACGTACTGCATCGGCATGGCCGCCTCGATGGCGACCGTGCTGCTCGCCGCCGGCACGAAGGGCAAGCGTTTCGCGCTGCCCAACAGCCGGGTGATGATCCACCAGCCCAGCGGCGGCGCCTCCGGCCAGACGGCCGACATCGCCATCCAGGCCAAGGAGATCCTGCGCTGGCGCAGCAAGCTCAACGAGATTCTCTCCAAACATTCCGGCAAGACGCCCGAGCAGGTGGAGAAGGACTCCGACCGCGACTACTACATGAGCGCGCAGGAGGCCATGGCCTACGGGATCGTCGACAAGGTTTTCGAGTCCAAGAACGAAGTCGCCAGCACGCTCAAGGCCGTGGCCTGAGCCCCCGTTTCCCCCGTCCAACACGCTCGCGCTGCGGTCGCGCCTCTCCCCGATGGCCAAATCCTCGCGCATGACCCTCTGCTCCTTCTGCGGCAAGTCGCAGTCGGAGGTCCGCAAGATCATCGCCGGTCCCGGAGTCTACATCTGCGACTCCTGCGTGAGCGTCTGCAAGACGATCATCGACCGCGAGCTGAAGGCCCCGGCGACCGAGGGCGGCAAGCCGACCTTCCGCCTCGTCAAGCCCGCCGAGATCAAGAAGGTCCTCGACGACTTCGTGATCGGCCAGGACCACGCGAAGAAGGTCCTCTCGGTGGCGGTGTACAACCACTACAAGCGGCTCTCCTTCGACGCCAACCGCAACTCCCCCGCGTCGCAGATCCAGGGCGACCTCGCGGCCGAGTTCCACGATGTCGAGGTGGAGAAGAGCAACATCCTGCTGGTCGGCCCCACCGGCTCCGGCAAGACGCTCCTCGCCCGCACGCTGGCGAAGATCCTCGACGTCCCCTTCGCGATCTCCGACGCCACCACCCTCACCGAGGCGGGCTACGTGGGCGAGGATGTGGAGAACGTCGTCCTCCGCCTCCTGCAGGCGGCCAACTACGACGTGAAACGCGCCGAGTGCGGCATCGTCTACATCGACGAGATCGACAAGATCGCCCGCAAGTCGGAGAACCCCTCGATCACCCGCGACGTGTCCGGCGAGGGCGTGCAGCAGGCGCTGCTCAAGATTCTCGAGGGCACGACCTGCAGCGTGCCGCCCCAGGGCGGACGCAAGCACCCGAACCAGGAGTACATCCAGGTCAACACCTCGAACATCCTCTTCATCTGCGGCGGCGCCTTCGTCACGCTCGACCAGATCGTGCAGCGCCGCTCCGGCAAGCGCGTGCTCGGGTACGGCGTCGCCTCCGAGTCCTCGCAGCTCACCCCCGAGGAGATGATGCGCACGATCGCCCCCGAGGACCTGTTCCAGTTCGGCATGATCCCGGAGTTCATCGGCCGCCTGCCGGTCGTCTCCGTGCTGGACGCGCTCACGGTGACGGACCTCGAGAAGATTCTCCTCCGCACGAAGAACGCGATGCTCAAGCAGTACTCGAAGCTCTTCGCGATGGACGGCGTGCGCCTCCGGTTCAGCCGCGACGCGATCCACGAGATCGCGCTCAAGGCCATGGAACTCAAGACCGGTGCGCGCGCACTGCGCTCAATCCTCGAGAAGCTCATGCTCGATGTGATGTACGAGGTGCCGCACCGCCAGGGTGTCGCCGAGGTCGTCGTGGACCGCGCTGTCGTGCTCGGCCGCAAGAAGCCGATGGTGCGCCTTGCCGCCACTGCCGTGGCCGACAAGGACGCGGCCTGAACCGTGCTGCCCCTTCCGGGCGACTGCCGGATGGTGTCGCCTCGCGGCGCTGCTCACGCCCCGTGCGGGGGCGCCCGCAGCGCGGGAGCCAGGTGGGCGAGAAGATCGGTGGCGACCGCCGAGGTCGCACCGTCTTGACGGGCGAGGTGGTCGGCGGCGAGGCCATGCCAGACCAACCCTTGGGCGACGCGCACGAGCGGCGAGTCGTCCCCTCCGGTCGCAAGGCGGCCGCCGATCAGGCCGGCGAGGATGTCGCCGCTGCCGCCGCGGGCGAGGACCGGGCCGCCGAACAGGCTGTGCCAGACCGCGTGACCGTCGGTGAGGCGTGAGACCGGGCCCTTGAGGACGGTGATGACATTGCGGGCCATCGCGAAGTCGATCAGCTCGGCGTTTTCGACGGGCGCTGCCGTGCTGCGGCCGCGGAGTCGGGCGAACTCGCCAAGATGCGGAGTGAGCACGACCGGACGGACCTGCTTCACTCCAAGGGTGTCGATGATCAGCGGCTGGAGCGCATCGGCATCGAGCACCGTGGGACATTCGGCCAAGGAGAGCAGGCCCTGGACGAGGGCCTGGGTCTCCCGCTCGCGGCCAAGCCCGGGGCCGATGACCAAAGCGGTGGCGCGTTCGAGATGCGGGCGGAGGGCGGTGAGGTTCTCGAGCGCGAGGCTGCCGTCGGGTGTCTCGGATGCGGGCACCCACATCGCTTCGGGGGCGCGGGCTGCGAAAGCTGGGGCCATTGTCTCGGGCACGACCGCGGTGACCAGCCCGGCGCCGCTGCGCAGGGCGCTCAAGACCGTCATCAACGCCGCGCCAGGCATGCCGCGGGATCCGGCGACGACGAGAAGGTGGCCGAAGGTGCGTTTGTCGCAGGTGGCCGGGCGCAGGTCGCGCAGCGGATCGAGGACATCGGCGGTGAGCGCATGCTGGTGGACGAGCGTGGGTTCGGCGGCGTCGAAGAACCCGATGTCGACGTAGCGCAGGCGGCCGACCCAGGGGGCGGAGGCGGATCGGAGGACCGGCTCCTTCACGATGCCGGTGGCGTAGGTGAAGTCGGCGCGGAAGGCGACGGGGGCGTTCTCCTCGCCGACTCCGGTGGGCAGATCGACAGCCACGCGCAGGCCGAAGGAGCGGTGCTCGTTGAGCGCGGCGAGGAGGTTGGCGAGATCGGCCGGCAGCGGCTGGCGGAACTGGAGACCGAGGATGCCGTCGAGGCAGAGGTCCCATTCCTCCTCGGCCGCGAGACGGGCGTGCAGGCTGCGCGCACCCACGAGTTCGACCCGGCCGGGGGCGGCTTCGAGCAGCTCGCGCCAGGCCCGGGCGGCGAGGGGCCGGAAGGAGCGTTCGCCGAAGACGGCATGGAGGGTGACCGTCGCATCGGGCCAGGTGTGAAGGAGCGCTTGGGCGGCGATGAGCGCATCGCCGCCGTTGTGTCCCTTGCCCGCCAATACGAGGAGACGGGCGGCGGGACGGAGCCCGCCGATCTCCGCGGCGTCGCGGATGATCCCGCGGGCGACCCCGCGGCCGGCGCGTTGCATCGCGGTCCACTCCACCGGTTCACCGCCGATGAGCTGGCGGCGTTCCCAGTCGAGCGCTTCCTTGCAGGAGAATACGGGATGGGCGTAGCGGTGCATGGGCTGCAGTGGACCAGAGCGAGGATGCGGAGTGCGGCGCGTTGTCCGGATTGGATGGCGGGCGGCGTTTGCGGGACCGAGTCGGGGCGTTGGCGAAGGGAAGTGGCGGAACGGCCGGGGACGCCATTCTGCACGCGGACTGCTAGGCTGGGGTCACGGCTCCGGGGCGTCGCAGCGGATGATGGCGGCGAATGCGATGGCGACGGTGTCGGAGTGGGCGAGGGTCAGGAGCACGTGGGTGCCTCCGACCTGGCGGAGGAGCGCACGTCCCTGCTCATCGAGCCGGACCAGCGGCTCGTGGCGCTCCCCGTGGTAGACGGACATCGAGGTCCAGCCCAGTTCGGCACCGATTCCGGTGGAGAATGCCTTGGCGACGGCCTCCTTCGCGGCGAAGCGGGCGGCGAGATGTTTCTCGGGGTGCTTCATCCCCAGGCAGTAGATGCGTTCCTCCTCGGTGAAGACGCGGTGGAGAAAACGCTCGCCCTGGCGCTCGTAGACGCCGGCCACGCGGGAAATCTCGATCACGTCGGTCCCGAGACCGATGAGGATGCCTCCGGGGGGGAGCTGCAAATTCACGGCGCGGAGAATGCGAAGCGCGAAAACAATCCGCCAGACGAAAGTCGGACGAGCGCGGCGGGCGGGCAGGTTCCGGTGCTCGTTGTGGTCCGGGGCGGCAGCGTTGCCAGGGGGGCGGGTTTGCGATTCAAAGGCTCCGCCGAGGGGATACTTCCGTCCTCTTCGGCACCACAACCGCAGCAACCGAAAGCAACCACCATGGGTGACAGATCGCCAAAGTCGGTGAACAAGCAGGCCACGCAGAAGCAGACCAAGGCCAATGCGATTCAGGCCGGAAAACAGCAGGCCATCGCCGCGAAGCAGGCGGGCAACCTGAAGAAGAAATGAGGGTCGCCCGGGCAACCTTCGCCCGCACCGCGGTGCGGCGGTGGTTGCCTGGGGCGCCGTCTTCCGCGGTGCGCCGTTGCGGGGGCGGACGGTTGCCGGCGGCATGCTCCGCGCGACTCCCGGGCCGTGCGGACCTACGATTGGCCGGAGGCCGGGCTGGCCGGTGCAGTGGTGGCTGGCAGTGTGAAATAGAAGGTGGCGCCCTGACCGGGGACCCCTTCCGCCCAGACGCGGCCTCCGTGGCGGGCGACGATCCGGCGCACGTTGGCCAACCCGATGCCGGTGCCCTCGAACTCCTTTGCGGAGTGGAGCCGCTGGAAGACCCCAAAGAGGTTGGTGCTGTACTTCGGATCGAAGCCGGCGCCGTTGTCGCGAACAAAAACGGTGTGCTGATGTGGATGCGCGGGATCGGCCAGTGCGCCGATGGCGATGACGGCGGGGTTGCGGCCGCGGGTGAACTTCAGCGCGTTGCCGATGAGGTTGGCGAAGACCTGGCGCAGCAAGGTCGGATCGCCGCGCACGGTGGGCAGCGAGGCGATCCGCCACTCGACGGTGCGGCCGCTCTCCTCGGGCGCCGTCTCGCTGCGCACGGCCTCGATCACGGTCGCCAGATCGACCGGTACCTCCTTGAGCTCGGCCCGGCCCAGGCGGGAGAAGGCAAGGAGGCTGTCGATGAGCTGGCTCAGGCGGACGGCTTCGGTGGAGACGATGCCGAGGAACCGCGCGCTTTCCCGGTCGATGGTGTGGCCCACGCGTTGCTGCAGCAGACTGGAGAAGCCGCTGATGTTGCGCAGCGGCGATCGCAGGTCGTGGGAGACGGAGTAGGAGAACGCCTCCAGCTCGCGATTGGCGTCGACGAGCCTGGCGTTGGCGTCCGCGAGGGCGGCCGTACGTTCGGCGACCCGCTGCTCGAGCTCGATATTGAGGACGCGGTAGCGTTCCTCGCTCTGCCGCAACTGGGCCGTGCGGTGCGACACGAGGTGCTCGAGGCGGTCGCGTTCGCGGCGCGCGAGGTAGGACCAGGCGGCGGCGGCGCCCACGATCGTGGCCAGGCCGGAGAGAACATACAGCAGGTAGGCCCACGGTGTGCGGAACCACGGCGGACGAACAACGAAGGCCAGCGTGGCGGGTTCGCCGGGGGTGTCACCCGAGCGCGGCCGGATCTGCACCACATAGCTGCCCTCCTTGAGCTGGTTGAAGGTCGCGGATCCGACGCTTCCGGAGTTGGCCCAGTCCTCGCCCGCGCCCCGTAGCCGGGTTTCGAAGGTGACCGGAGTGGCGAAGGGGTTGCCACACACCAGAAAGTGGACCGTCAGCGAGTTGTCCGCATAGGGGATGGGCGGGAGCTGGTCGGCGACCGGGACGAGCAGTCGGTTCGCGGCCGCAAGCGTGACGTGGGTGATCTGGGTCCGCAACGGGACGACGGTGGCAACTGGCATCGCGGGGTCGAAGCGGGCGAGGTGGTGCTGCGCATGCATCCAGACGACCCCTCCGTTCTCGAAGGTCAGATAGTAGGGCGCGAAACCGACCGGCACCTCCAGGGCCACCCTCGTCCACCCCCGGTCGCCCTTCTCGAAGACGCGGACACGCCCGCCGCAGGTGAGCCAGACCCGGCCGGCCGCAGCGGTCCCGGGCCGGCCGAAGATGGTGGCGACCCCGGGAAACGCTCCGGCGAACTCCGGGGCGGGCACGAACCGGTGCTGATCTTCGTCGAAACGGAAGATGCGGTCGGCGAAGTTGGCGGCGATCACTCCGTCGATGGTGAAGAGTTGTGGCCAGTTGGCGGGGACGCCGTGTTCGGCGTCGAAGAGCTCGGCGAGGGGGCGGTCCGCGACGAGGCGGAGGCGCGCGACATGGCCGCTGCCCAACTCCAGCCAGATGTTTCCGGCGCGGTCGGCCACCGGTTTGTTGAACGACTGCCGCAGGCCGGGCACGGGAATGCGTTCGAGGATCTCGGCGGAACCACCGATGCTCCGGAGCCAGCCGATCTCGTCGATCGCGGAGTAGAGGCGTCGGCCATCCGGTGCACCGAGGTCGTGCACCCGCAGGCCGTGGATCTCCTCTGCGAACGGCACCCAGCCGCGGTCGGTGCGGAAGAAGGCGCCGGCCTCCGTCCCGGCCACGGGCACCCCGTCGAGGCTGGAGAGGGCGTTGACGAACTCGAGGTGCGGCGTGTCGTTGTCGAGACCCGCGAGCCGGCCGGTGTCGTCGTAGCGGCCGCGGTAGGCTTTGCCATCGGACAGGATCCAGAGGCGGCCGGCGATGCGGACCGGGTGCGCGGTGGTCACGCCGGAACTCAACAGCGACTCGAAATGCGAGATCGGGGCGGGGAATGCGATGCGCACGACACCGCCGTCGAGCAGGCCCCAGATCACGCCGCCCGGGGCGGGAACGAGGCGTCTCACGCGCGCGAGGCGCTGGTCGAGGGAGCGCTCGAGGGTCTGGAGGATCCGGCCTTCGCGGTTGAAGAAGATGATGCCGAAGTTGTCGAGGGCCGCGGCGAAGAAGCCGCCTTCCGTGGCGCACAGGTCGAAGATGCGCGCGCCGCCGGTGAGCAGGCCGGTCGTGGCCAAGGGCTGGAGCGTCCGGCCATCGAACACGTTGATGCCGCGGCCATAGGTGCCGGCCAGGACGCGGCCGGGGCCGAACGGGACCGTGCAGGTGATGGCATTGAAGGTCACGGACGTCGCGATCGTGTCCGTTGGTCCTTCGCCCAGACGGGACAACCGCCCACCGAATCGTTCGCTGAGCACCAGCCCGTCCGCGAACTCGAAGACGTGTTCGAATGTCTGAGACTCCCCGAGCAGCCGAGGCTGCTCGCCCGGGCGCCACGCCACCAGCGGGCCCGTGAGGCTGTGCCAGATCCAGTGCCGGCCGGTTTCGGCCACCGCGGCCTGCGGCATCGAGAGTGGTGGGGTTCCTTCGGGCGCCCACGGCGTGACCGGCACCGGCCGCCATAGCACCCCGTCGCCGAACTCGACCCGGGCGACGCCGGCCGGCGTGCCGAGAAAGATGCGTCCGGTTTCGTCGATCGCGGCCCCCGGGCCCGCTTCGGTGCGGTCGGCGGGATCCTGCCGGAAGGTTTGCCAACGCACGCCGTCACCCAGCGCGATCTGCCGGGGCGCGAGCAGGAGGATGCGCCCGTCGGGCATCCGGCGCAGGTCGGTGGGGGCGGCTTCGAGTCCGAACGACTCCGCGCCGACCACGACGAAAGCCGGACTGCCGGCTTCGGTGTGCCCGGGAGCGCAGGCCTCGATCTGCTCGGCGAGAAGGCCGGAGGCTGCGAACGCCCCAAGCGCGGTGGCGCACCAAAAAACCAGGCCGTGGAGGACCCGCAAGGGCGCCCGGGCGGAGTGGCGGCGCGTCGGGCGGCAGGTGGGAGTGGGAGCGTTTGCGCGCAAGTGGTGGCGGCCGGACGAAGATACGGCGGCCCGAAGGGGCGGCAAGGGCTGTCGTGGGATTCGGCCGCCGATGGGGCGCCGCGGGAGCCTAGGTCGGGGCGCGGGGCATTCCGCAGGACTGTCCGGTGGCTCGGACCCATCCACCGGAAACCAGGCTGGCCGGACACACGTTCGCGCCATGCCGGCTGCGCCGGCCTCCCTCCACCGCAGGGGTGGCGGGTTCAGCCGTTCATCCGGCGCTTCATCTCGCGGACGGCCTCGTCGATGCCGGTCAGCAGGGCGCGGCTGAGGATGCTGTGGCCGATGTTCAGCTCGTGCAGGCCGGCGATCGTGCGGACCGCGGCGATGTTCACGTAGTTGATGCCGTGGCCGGCATTGACGGTGAGGCCGAGCTTCCGGCCGAGCGTGGCAGCCGCGCGGAGGCGTTCGAATTCGGCGGTCGCGGCGGGGGTGAAAAAGGCGTTGGCGTAGGCGCCGGTGTGGAGCTCGACGAACGGACTCCCCATCTCGGCGGCGGCGGCGAGCGAGGCCTCGTCCGGGCCGATGAACAGGCTGGTGCGGATGCCGGCGGCGGTGAGCGCGGCCACGGTATCCCGGACGCGGGCACGCTGCCCGACGACGTCGAGTCCTCCCTCGGTCGTGACCTCGGTGCGGTTCTCCGGCACAAGGCAGGCGAACTCCGGCTTCAGCTTGAGGGCGAAGGCCACCATCGCGTCGGTGCAGGCCATCTCGAGGTTGAGGCGGGTCTTGATCGACTCGCGCAGGCGCCAGACGTCGCGCTCCTGGATGTGGCGGCGGTCCTCGCGCAGGTGGACGGTGATGCCATCGGCCCCGGCGCGTTCGGCGGCGAGGGCGAGTTCGACCGGGTCGGGCTCGATGAAGCGGCCGCAGGTCTCCGGCTCGGCACGGTAGCGGGCCTGGCGGAGGGTGGCGGCGTGGTCGATGTTGACGCCGAGGAGGATGGGCGAGGTGGACGACATGGCGG
>JAEXPG010000203.1 GCA_023447015.1 Verrucomicrobiota bacterium | reverse complement strand
ACGTGGCCCCGTTCGCCCTCGACCGAAAGTTGAACCACCGCGCACAGGGAGACCGCAGAACGACGAAGAGAAAATGTGGAAATCAGGAAATCAGGAACGAGCGCGCCACCTTCCTCCTTACACTTTCACACCTCCGTCTTCCGTCCTCCGCCCTCCGCCTTCCGCCCTCCTTCCACCTTCACACCTTACACCTTCACACCTTCTACTTCCGCCCTCCGTCCTCAGCCGTCCGCCGCCCGCCCCGCTCACACCGTGCGGTAGAACTCCGCCGCCGCCTTCAACGCCTCAGCGAAGGTCGGCCAGCGCAGCTCCGGCAGGGTCGCGTACAGACGCGCGGAGTCCACCACCGTCGGCGTGGTGAGCTTCCGCAGATTCACGCGCGAGAGCGGGAAGTTCGGCCGGATCGTGGCGATCACATCCCCGGCCAGCGCCGCACAGCGCAGCAGCGGCAGCGGGATCGTGCGCGGACGAGGGAAACCGCACTCCTGCGCAAACACCTCGCAGATCGTCCGCAGGGTCGGCGCCTCCGGGCAGCCCGCGTTCACGAGCCGATGCCGGGGCTCGTCGACGAGCGCCATGCCCGCCAAAACCTCCGCCGCGGCCTCGACCGGGATCACGCTCTTGCGGGCCGCTCCCGGACCGGGGAGGACGAAACGGCCACGGCGCAGCGCCCCGGCCAGCTTGGCGAAATTCGCGCGGTCCCCGGCGCCAAACACGGTTGCCAGCCGGACCGCCCGCCAGTCCAGACCGCTGTCGCGCACCAGCCGTTCGCCCTCGAGTTTCGTGCGTGCATACGCGGTCGGCATCACCAGCGGCGCATCCTCGGTGCAGCCCGTCTCCGGTGCCCGGCCCCAGTCGTAGCCGGCGATGGTCGAGACGTACACGACCCGCGGCACACCGGCCGCCCGGCAGCCGGCGAGCAGCGACCGCGTGCCCTCGACGTTGGTCTGCTCGAACAGCCGCACCTCCTCCGCGGTCTCCACCGGCCGGTGGGCGCGCCCCGCGCAGTGGATCACCGCCGCGGTCGCCGCGAGAATCCGCCGCAACTCCGCCGGCGGCTCCGCAAACTGCTCGAGCCCGCCCACGTAGCCCTCGGTCCACGGTCCCACCGCGGGCACCAGATCGAACGCCGCCGCGGCCCGGCCCTGTGCTTGCAGCCGCTGCCCCACCCGACCGCCGACCCAGCCGGCCGCGCCGGTGACGAGAATCAGATTCCGCTCAGTGCCCATGGATTGAAGACAGAAGCTCGGCCCAATCCCGCGCCGTCGCCTGCATCGAGTAGCGGGCATGCGCGGCCGCATAGGCGTGGCGACGCTTCGCCAGCACCTCGTCGCCGCGCCCGGGCAGAGCTGCGAGGAGCGCCCGCAGCGCGCCGACGTCGCCGGGTTCAACCACCCACCCGCAATCGTGCGCGGTCACGAGATCGGCCAGGTCCGACTCGCGCGGGCAGACGGCGAGGATCGCCTGCCCGGCCGCCATCGCGCTGTAGGTCTTGCTCGGCATCACCACCTTCTCGGCCCCGGGCCGCATCGTGACCAGCGCGACATCGGCGGCCAGCATCGCAGCCGTCCACTCCGCAGAGCCGCGGGTGCCGGCGAAGGAAACCAGGTCCGGCGCCGCCCCCGCCAGTGCGCCGCGCAAGGCCTGCGCGCCCGGGCCGTCGGCGGCGAACTCGGTCACGACTCCGGCCGGAAGCGGGGCGGTGTAGGCGCCGGCGAGGGTTTCCCAATCGTGCAGGCGGCCCATGTGGCCGGAGTAGAGGCAGCGCAGGGGCGCGCCCGGCCGCGGCGCCGGCGGACGATCCGCAAACGGCGCGGCATCGGTGCCGACCGGGATCACCGCGGTGCGCGGCGCCACCCCGTACTGGCTCTCCGCATAACGCCGCAGGCGCTCGCCGAGGTAGACGGTGGCCGCGCAGTCCCGGATCGCCGCCCGGGTCGTGCGGGCCGCAAGGCGCGCGGCCGGATGCCGCGGGGACCAGCCGCCGCCGAAGACCAGCGCGTCGGGATAGAGATCGTAGACGAGATGGACGATCGTCGCGCCGTTGCGCCGCGCCGCACGCGCGGCCAGCGCCGGGGCGAAGAACGGATTGGTGACCGCAACAAACACGTCGCCCGGCCGCGCCCCGCGCACGGCCGTCCGCAACAGCCGCGGATAGCGCACGTACATGTCCCACCGCAGCCGCAGCTTCGACCACAGGCCCGACTTCGCGCGCCAGTAGTCCGCGAGTCCCACGAGGTGGTGGAGGCGGGCATCGACGCCGAGAGCGCGCCAGGCGTTCACCTGCCCCTCGCCGAAGACTCCGCCCCCGACATTGGAGCAGAAATGGACCGGCCCGCGACCGATGTTGGCCTCAACTGGTTTCATCGTTTGGCGCACACCATCATCACGACCCGGGGGTTGAGCTTGGCCCATAGAAAGCAACGGAGATTAGGCCGACTGACGGCTGCCCGGTCGGTCCCATGGACACCGCGGCGGCCACGTGCGGGTCGGAGGGGGCCGAAGCGATCGGTCCCATTCTATTGGTTCCGGTGCGCACGACCGTCGGAAGTTGCGGAGAACCAGCGAGCAGCCGAAGAACACTCAAATGCGCAATCATGCTGCGGATAATCCGCCATGAAACACCTGCCTCGATGGTCGCGCCCGGGGACCGTCGCTGGAGCATGATCGGAGCATCATCGGCCAGCACGCCAGACTGACACCAGTTGAGCGACCACCACTGCCGAATCGTAACATGCGGCGAAACGACCTCGGCCGTTGTCGCCCAAGCGGCGACCCCAAGCCGTGTCTGAGAGTACACGCTGCAGCGCGGCCGTGAGCGCATCGATGTCACCGGGCTCGATCACCAAGCCGCATGGCGCCGCCCCGTCCGCCTCCAGCATTTCGGCGATCGCTCCCACGCGGGACGCAACCACCGGCACCCCCAAGGCCATCGCCTCCAGAACCACGTTGGGGAATCCTTCGGTGTGCGAAGGAAGAACGAGAACATCCGTGTGCCGCATCGCCTCCATGGCCCATCCGTGCGAGCGCGACTCGCGAAACAGCACACGCAACGGGGACCCTGCGACAGCGGCGCCGATCTTCGCCCGGCAGTCCTCATCGACCGGCCCGACGAACTCCACCTCCAGCGGCGTCGTCTGCGCCATGCGAACCATCGCCTGCGCGAAGTCCAAGGCCCCTTTGGGCTCCTTCACATGCCCGATGAATGTCGCCCGACCGATGCCGGCCCGCCGATCATCCCCCCATGCCTCATCGCGTTCGGAGGCAAGTGCAGTGCCGCACAAGCAATTTGGCAGATAAACCACCCGCCCCGGCGACAAGGTGCGGCGCAGCGTGTTCTCGGTTCCGGCGTCGATTGGGATTGTCACCGTCGCCAACCGCCCCGCCAACCGCAGCAGCCGCCACTCGACCGTGTGGCGGCGGGCGATATCCGGCACACGGCCGAAATGCAGGTGGTAGCAGGACCGCACCCCCATCAGCCGGGCCAGCCCGAGCATGGCGAGATCGCGGAACAGGGAGATCTGCGCTGAAGTACAGACGTGCAGAACCGTCGCCCGGGTCCGGCGCAGCGCACGCCAGGTCCGCCAGATGTCGCGGGCCGACTGCAGCCCGCCACCCAACACCCGTCGCCACCACTCCAACTGGTGCACACCGCGCCAGCGCACGGCAGTGTCGACCAGCGCGACCTCCACCGAAGGATCCCGAGCCAACGCCTGCAGAACCACCTCCGTCCACCGGCCGATCCCGCTGACGGGTGGCGGCAACGGCGAAACCATGACGACGCGCAACGATTCCATTGTGAGCTGTTCGATTCTTCGCGATCCCGCGGGCCGCGGCGGTGCTTCAATAGCTGGAAACAACGGCTGCGGTCTGATCCACCATCCGTCGCATGCTGAATTCGCGTTCGATGCGAGCGCGCCCCGCACGGCCGACTTCCGCTCGCTCAGCCGCGCTTCTGCCGGCCCATAAAACCATCGCCGCGGCGAGTGCCGACGCATCGCCCGGCGGAACCACCGTGCCGAGCCCGCCGAGAATATGGGCGGCGTCGCCCACATCAGCCACGATGCACGGGCGCTCGCACAGCATGGCCTCGCCCACGACGTTCGGAGTGCCCTCACGCAAGGACGGCAGAACCAGTACATCGATCGCACTGAGCGCCCGCGCCATGTCGCTCTGCTCGCCCACCCAGATGAGATGCGGCCCACCGCCAAGACTCCGCGCAGCCGTTCGAAGCCGCTCCGCGTAAGGCCCGAGAATCGGGTGCCCGGGGGTCTCCCGCCCCACGAATGCCAGCACCACCA
>JAEXPG010000201.1 GCA_023447015.1 Verrucomicrobiota bacterium | reverse complement strand
CCCCCCCACGGCGGTGTCGCCCGTCGGCTACGCCACTTGTCGCTGGGGTTGATCGCATTCGCCGCCGCGTTTTCCGCGCCGGGCCAGGCGCCGCTTCCCTCGCCCACGCCCGGCGCGATAGAGGCCGGCGTGCCCAGTTTCGTCGTCCTCGGCCCCGAGGCACTCGGACTCGAGACCGCCCCGCTCGACCTCTACCAACTCCCCGACGGCCGCTGGGCCGCCGCCGCCCTGCGCCAGATCGCCATCGGCGACGGTGTGCGCTGGGATGTCTTCAACCAGGCCCCGGGCAGCGAGATCCCCGGCATCGGCATCGAGTCCGTGCTCGCGATCGAGGACGGCACCATCTTCACCGGGCTGGGCGACATGATCGGCAAGGTCGAGTTCACCGCCAACGGCGCCTGGCGCACCCACACCGCCGCCGAGTTTCCCGCCACCGAGGGCAACATCCACCCCGGTCTCTCCCGAGTCGTGCAGACCGCCGGCGAATGGTACTGGTTCGGCCCCAGCGGCGCGCTCGCCTCCTGGCGGCCCGGCGCACCGATGCGCCACGTCGGCTCCGTCAATGTCGTCAGCCACATCTTCACCCTCGGGCTCGACACCTACGTGGCCGACTCGACCGACGGCATGATCTACCGCATCACCCCGGATCGTGGTCTGGTGCCGGTCCTTGACCGCGCCGCCACCAGCGCCGAGTTCACCATCGTCGGCTCGGCCCCCTACGACGCCGAACACCTTCTGCTCGCGACTGCGCAACGCGGCCTCCAGCTCTTCGACGGCCGCCGGCTCGCGCAGGTCCCCAGCCCCGCCATCACCAAGACCAACCGCGTCAACGCCCTGCGCCGCGTCTCCGGCGACTTCTATGCGCTGGCGATCGAGAACTTCGGGCTGCTCTTCCTCGACCGCCAGCTGCGCGTCATCCAGGCGCTCGACCGGCGTTCCGACCACCGCCTTTCCCAGATCCGCCGCCTCGTGCTCGGCCGCAACGGCGACCTCTGGGCGGTCCTCAACGCCGGCATCGCGCGCGTCGAGTTCCCCTCGCCTGTCTCGCATCTCGAGTCGTTCGTCGACGCCGGTTTCTCCTTCGCGCTGCCCGCCCGCCACGAGGGCCGGCTCTGGCTGTGCGCCGACGGCATCGCCCAGCGGGGCCTCTACGACGACCAGGGCCGGCTCCAGAGTTTCACCCCTGATCCGCCCGAGGGGCACAGCGCCTCCAGCATCGTCCAGGACCCGGCGACCGGCCGCATCATCGCGTGCACCGACATCGGCCTCTACCTGCGCGTCGGCGACAAGTGGGAGTTCATGGTCGCCGGTCCGCCGTGGATGCGGCTCTTCGAGCTCCCCGCCAATTCCGGCTGGTTCTACACCGCCCCCGGCGAGATCGGCTGGATCCGCCGCACCGCCGCGGGCTTCACCCGCGAAGGCACGCCCGCGCCCGATCTGGGCACCACCTTCGGCGGCGTGATCGACAAGGACGGCGTCGTCTGGGTCGAGCTTGGCTCCGGCAAATGCGGCCGCATCGACACCCGTCGCTCACCGGTCTCCGTCGAGCTGCTCGGTGCCGCCGCCAACCTCGACAACAGCTGGATCCAGCTCTACCTCCTGCACGGCGAGGTGCGCGTCGATGTCTCCGGCCGGGTGATGCGCTTCAACTCCGCCACCGGCAAGTTCGTCTACGACGAGCAGCTCCATGCCCGTTACCCGGGCTTCGACGGCCGCGTCGGCGGCCGCGGCGTCTTCGATGCGGCCGGCCGCCTCTGGCTCATGGCCGACGGCGACGTGAAGGTCTACGACGGCGACCGCCCCGTGCCGATCTCCGGCCTCTACGGCCTGCGCCCGTACTTCTTCATCCCGCAATCCGACGGCGTGGTCTGGATGCACCGCGACAACTACGTCGCCCGCTACGATCCCGCCATCCCCCAGCTGCCGACACCGCTGCAGCGCGCGTTGATCACCCGGGTGCAGCTCACCGCCGACAACCGCACGCTCTACCCCGAGGGGGAGCGCCTTGCCGACATTCCCTTCTCGTCGAACTCCCTGGCCGTGCACTTCTGCGCCCCGGCGACCCCGATCCACGACCCGCTGGTGTTCGACACGATGCTCGAGGGCGCGAGCGCCGGGTGGACGCCCGCCGGCTCGACCGGCATCGCGAGCTTCAGTCGCCTGAGCGAAGGCCGCTACATTCTCCACGTCCGTCCGCGCATCGGGGAGACGCTCGGCCAGGAGGCCCGCCTTTCCTTCACCATCCTGCCGCCGTGGTACCGCACCACGGCCGCCTACGTCGCCTACGCCGTGTCCGTGCTCACCCTGGTGGGCGGCATCGCCTGGCTCGCCTCGTTCCTCACCCGGCGCGAGAAACGCCGGCTCGAGCGGCTGGTCGGCGTGCGCACGGCCGAGCTCAATGAGAGCAACACCCGCCTCGTCACCCAGATCGGCGAGACCGAACGCAAGGCCTCCGCCCTCTCCGCCAGCGAGGAGCGCTACCGCCAGCTCGCCGCCGAGCTCGAGACCCGGGTCACCGAGCGCACCGCCGAGCTCCATCAGGCCAACGACCAGCTCCACTCCGCCAACGACCAGCTCCACTCCGCCAACGATCAGCTCCACGCCGCCAAGGAGGCCGCCGAGGCGGCCGACCGCGCCAAGAGCGCATTCCTGGCCAACATGAGCCACGAGATCCGCACCCCGCTCAACGGCGTCATCGGCATGGGCCACCTCCTGCTCGGCACCAAGCTCGCCGCCGACCAGCGCGACCTCGTCGACACCCTCATCTTCTCCGGCGAGACCCTCCTGGGCGTCATCAACGACGTGCTCGACTTCTCCAAGATCGAGGCCGGCCGCGTCGTCCTCGAGCAGGTCGACTTCGACCTCCACGAACAGTTCGAACGCTCCCTCGACCTCCAGGCCGGGCTGGCGCGCAAGAAGGGCCTCGAGCTCGTCCTCGACTACGCCGAGACCGCCCCGCGCCGTTTCCGCGGCGACCCGGTGCGCCTGCGCCAGATCGCCCTCAACCTCGTGGGCAACGCCATCAAGTTCACCGAGAAGGGCGAGGTCGTCCTGCGCGTCGCGATCCAGCCCCAGGCTCCCGCCGGGTTCCGCCTGCGCGTCGAGATCCAGGATACCGGGATCGGCATCCCCCTCGAGCAACAGGCCAACCTCTTCCAGCGCTTCTCCCAGGCCGACAGCTCCACCACCCGCCGCTTCGGCGGCACCGGCCTCGGCCTGGCGATCTGCCGGCGCCTGGTCGAGATCATGGAGGGCGACATCGGCGTCGTCAGCGCCCCCGGCCACGGCTCCACCTTCTGGT
>JAEXPG010000120.1 GCA_023447015.1 Verrucomicrobiota bacterium | reverse complement strand
CCGCCTGCCTCCGCGTGCAGGCCGGGGAGCTCTGAGCAACCGACGCCAACGATGAAACGCCTCTCCCTGTTCCTCGTGCTCGCCCCGCTGCTCGCCGCCGCCGCCGAGCCGGCACCCAAGCCAGTCGACTCGCTCGAAGAGTTCGGCCCTCTCGCCGCACAAGCGAACGTAGCCGCAATCGACTTCACTCTGCCGGCCGGGAGAGGCCGTGACACCGCGAAAGCCCTCTGGGATCGCTTCGCAAACAAGCCGGAGGAAAAGCAATTCGCCATCGTCACCACGCGCGAGTGGAAAGCGAAGTGGAAACTTCTCGGCGAAGTGCTCGTGACCAAAGCCGAGCAGCAGAATCTCAATGGAGCCGAACTCCGTTCGTGCCTTGCGGTGCTCAACATGGGACTGACCGCAGATTCCGGGCCACAGCCATTAATGGCGGTGGGTGTTACAGCCATAACGCAGGTTATCCGAGAGAATGATGGAACCATCCGAACCGTAACTCTCCCGTCCACATTTCCGCCTGAAGAGCCCGTATCAGCAGCAAGCCAAGATGACGATGATATCAGCCAAGGTGAGCCTCCGGATACCGGGCTTGATGCCACAATCCCCGTCGGTGCCTATTTGGCACGCCATGGAGAGGGCCCATGTTGGATCATCGTGTGTAAATGGGAATCAGCCGCCCCCGAGCTAGCGCTCGGCCACATCCGGATCTGGGCCGTCGATTGCGCGACGCACAAAATCATCGGCTTCACCGGCTGCGACTGACCCTCTCCGAATTAGCGCCAATTAGCGTCCATTAGCGGTTCCACCTACCTCTTCCGTTCTCCGACCTTCATTCCCTTCGTTCCCTTCTGTCGTCCTCCGCCCTCCGTCTTCTGTCCTCATGTCCGCTCCCTCCCCCGAAACCCTCCTCTCGCTGCGCGGCGTGCAGACGCACTTTCCGGTGCAGCGCGGGTTCGTGTTCCGACGGCAGGTCGGGACGGTGAAGGCCGTCGACGGCGTCGACCTCGAGCTGCGCCGCGGCGAGGTGCTAGGGCTCGTCGGCGAGTCGGGCTGCGGCAAGTCCACCCTCGCGCGCACCATCCTCCAGCTCGTGCCACCCACCGCCGGCACCGTCGTGTTCGAGGGGAAGAATCTCGCCGAACTCGACGCCGCCGCGCTGCGCCGCGCACGCCTCGGGTTGCAGATGGTCTTCCAGGACCCGTACGCCTCGCTCAACCCACGCATGACGGTGTTCGACACCCTCGCCGAGCCGCTGCGTGTCCACCAGATCGTGCCGCGCGCCGAGGTGCCTGCCCGCGTGACGGCGCTCATGGAGCGCGTCGGCCTCGCCCCGCGGTTCGCTAAAAAATACCCGCACGAGTTCTCCGGCGGCCAACGCCAGCGCATCGCCATCGCCCGCGCGCTCGCCCTCGAACCGCGCGTGATCGTGGCCGACGAGCCCGTGTCGGCTCTCGACGTGTCGATCCAGGCGCAGATCCTCAACCTCCTCGCGCAACTCGTCCGCGACCTCGGGCTGAGCCTGATCTTCATCTCGCACGACCTCTCCGTCGTGAAACACCTCTCCGACCGCGTCGCCGTGATGTACCTCGGCAAGATCGTCGAGCACGGCCCCGCCGCCGCTGTGATCGAACGGCCCGCGCACCCGTACACCCGGGCGCTCGTGAGCGCGATCCACGTGCCCGATCCTGCACGCGAGAAGGCCCGGCAGCGCATCATGCTCCCCGGCGATCCGCCCTCGCCGCTCAATCCGCCCGCCGGCTGCGCCTTCCACCCGCGTTGTCCTTTCGCGACGGAGGTTTGCCGCGGCGCCGTCCCTCCGCTCGCCGCCCAGCCCGATGGCCGTGAAGTCGCCTGCGTGCGGCTGGGGGAAATCGACTCGCCGTAGGCCCTTTCACCACGCTTACCGTCAGGTCGGACCTGCCCGGCGCTCTCGCACCGCAAAGCGCCCTTCGGATCACCGAAGGAGGCCTTCAACCCCGCGGCCGCCCTACTCCCACCGTAGCTCGATGCGGCCCGCCCCCACGGGCACGTCCTGCGTGGCAGTGGTGCCGTCGGGCCAGCGCACGGTGAGCCGCTTGGGCGGGTTGGCGTCGCGGTAGCCGAAGTGGAGATCGGGGGAAGACTGGCTGAAATAGCCGGAGCCGAGCGCAACCTCGGCGGTCTGCCGGCTGCCGTCGGCCAACTCCAGGCTCACGCGCGCCCCGGCGCCGCGGAGATTGCCGGGCTTGCCGCGGAGTGCGACGGCGAGCGGGTTCAGCCCGGACACGCGGCGGTTGCGGAAACAGAGCGTGGTGCTGTTGTTGCGCGAAACGACGAGGTCGGGGGTGCCGTCCCCGTCCACCTCCGTCACCACGAGCGCCTTCGCATCTCCGGGCACGACAAGCCCCGACTCCGCCGCCGGAATCGCGGTGAAGTTGCCCCGGCCGTCGCCGCGCAGCCACAGCCCGAGCCCGCCGTCGAAACGTCCGGTGTACGGGATCGGGGCATGGGAGTTCTGCACGCAGGCGATGTCGGCGCAGCCGTCGCCGTCGAGGTCGGTCGCGACCAGCCCCTGCACGGGCGCGGCCTGCGCCAGGCGCGGGAGCGCGCGGAACTCGTAGGTGCCGTCGGGCCGGCTGAGGAAGACGCCGCTGCGGAACTCGGTGGCGGCGAACCGCGTCGCCGCGGCAAGCTGGTCCGCCCCGAGGATCGCCTCGAGCGGCGCGCCGGCGAACGGGTCCGTCCGCGGGAAACGCTTCAGCACCGGCGGGATCTTGGCGCCGAGCTCCTTGCGGGTGCGCAGCGGGCGCAGCACCCCGCCCTCGTACGCCGCCTCGACGATCTGGCGGCCGCCACCGCCCTTGAAGTCGCCGAGGTACAGCAGCGCGGGCGACTCGGCGCTTGCGGCGTAGGGCGTGTTCAGTCCCAGATTTCCGGCGACATAGTCGGGCCGGCCGTCGCCGTTGAAGTCGGCCGAGACGAGCGACGTCCACCAGCCGTTCCCCGCCTGCGCGAAACCGGCCCGCTCCGACCAGTCGTCGAAACCTTCCCCCTGCCGGTTGTGCCAGTAGCGGATCGTGCCCCACTCCAGCGCGAGCAGCAGATCGGACCAGCCGTCGCCGTCGACATCAGTCCAGAGCGCGGAACAGATGAGCCCAGCGCTCCGCAGGCCCGGGGCGAGCGCGTCGGTGACATCCTCGAAACGGCCGCCGCGGTTGGCGAGCAGCCCGCTCTTGGCCGGCAGCGGGTATGAGCCCGGCGCGAGCCGGCCGCCGATGAAGACATCGAGCAACCCGTCGCGGTTGAAGTCCGCCGCGGCCAGCGCGCCCGCGGCCACCTGGAGTGCCGGCAGCGCCTCGGTCGGCGCAGCGGTGAAGCCGCCCTGGCCGTCGCCGCGCAGGAGATCGGGCCGGTACGAGGGCGCGCCCTCCGGCAACGCGGCGCCGCCCTTCGCCACCAGCAGGTCCTCCCGGCCGTCGGCGTCGGAATCGAACACCAGCACCGGACCGTCGTTGACGGGAATGACCGACGCGGGCCGGACAACCGGCACGGCCGCGAAACCAGCCGCTCCCCGCGCGTGGAGCAGCCGCAGCGGAGTGCGGGTCGTGCCGCCGAGGATCAGGTCGTCGGAGCCGTCGCCGTCGAGGTCGCCGGCAGCGAGCGCCGGGCCGCGGCGGTTGAAGCGGAAGGGCAGCAGCGGTTGGGCGATCGTCGGATCGCCCTTCGTCTCTTCGGAAAGCACGGACAGTCCGAGCCGGACGGAATCCTCGGCGAACTGGCGCTCCGGCGGCGGCGGGGCGGACGACCGCGGGGCCCCCTCGCCCGGCTCCGTGATGGTGATACGCCGGTCGGCCGGGACGTCGGCGAACTCCTGCACGCCGCCGTCGGGCCAGGTGACGCGGAGCGTGCGCACCACGGTGTCGGCCCCGAGGCCGAAGTGCAGGATCGGCTCGCTCGTGGACTGGTAGCCGCGGGCGAGCACGAGCTGCCGCACCTGGCGGCCGGCGGCGGTCTCGATCGCCACCGCCGCGCCGACGCCGAAACGGTTGGAGCGGGTCCCCTTGAGCTGGACGACGATGGAGTGGCCGACGGCGCCGTCGTTGCGCAGCACCGCCGGCTGCGCCTGGTAGTTCACATGGACGAGGTCGAGATCGCCGTCGCCATCGAGATCGCCGAACGCGGAGCCGAAGCTCACGCCCCGCTGGTCCAACCCCCAGGCAGCCCCCACCTCCTCGAAACGCAGGTCGCCGCAGTTGCGGTAGGCGAGATTGGCCTCGGCGAGTACCGGCCCCGCCTTCATCAAGCGCACCCGCTCGGCAGGATTCTCCGCGACCATGATCCGGTCGAGGAGATCGGCGTTGGTCTGCTCGCGGTTCATGCCGTTGGACACGTGGAGATCGAGCCGCCCGTCGTTGTCGAGGTCCTCGAAGCGCGGCGACCAAGTCCAGTCGGTGGCGCCAAGCCCGAGCAGTTGCGCCACCTCAAGGCAGCGGCCGGTACCGGTGTTCAGGTAAAGCACGTTCCGCGAGTGCTGCGGCGCGCCCGGGGCGCCGGGCTCGGACTCCTTCAGCCGCACCCGCGAGTCCGCCATGCCGCGGAGATCCTTCTCGCGCGTGGTCGTGGCCATGTCGGCGACGAAGAGGTCGATCAGACCGTCGTTGTTCACATCGCCGAAGTCCGCGCCCATCGAGGAGAACGGCGTGTGCGGCACGACCGCCGCGCTCACGTCGGTGAAGGTGCCGTCGCGGTTGTTGCGATAGAGCGAGTCGGGCGCGGCGAAGTCGTTGGCGACGTAGAGGTCCATCCAGCCGTCGCCGTCGAAATCCCACCAGGTGGCGGAGTGGCCCTGCGTCGCCCCCCGGATCCCGGCGCGCTCGCTCACGTCGGTGAAGCGGCCGTTGCCGTCGTTGTGGAAGAGATGGTCGCCCTGGCCGTTCGGGTGCGCGGCGGCATCGAGGAGGTTGGTCTGGAGATAGACGTCGAGCGCGCCGTCGCGGTCGTAGTCGCAGAAGCAGGCCATGCTGCTGGCGTCGTTCATCGCCAGCCCGCGCGCCGCCGCCTCCTCGCGGAACGTGCCGTCGCCCCGGTTGATGAAGAGGAGATTCGGCGCCGCGAACCGGCAGACGTAGAGGTCGGGCCGCCCGTCGTTGTTCACGTCGGCAAACGTCGCGCCCTGTTTCCACTCGCCGGAGTCGTCGCCCACGCCGGCCTTCGCGGTGACGTCCTCGAACCGGAAGCCGCCGAGGTTTCGGAAGAGGCGGCAGGTCTCGACCTTGCTGACGACGAAGACATCGGGGCGCCCGTCGCCGTCGTAGTCGGCGATCGCCACGCCGGTGCCGATCGCCCCCACGCTGGACTCATGGTAGCGCTCCGCCCACATGCGCGGGTCGTCGTAGTTGTTGTCGGCCCGGAGGCCCGAGACCTCCGTCGGGATCGCGGTGAACAGCGTCGCTCCGGCCGGGCCCGAACGCGGGGCGAACGGCGCCACCACAAGTCCCGCGTCGCCCGGCGGCTTGGCCCTCGCCTCGCCTCCGCCGACGACGAGAAACAGGAGAGCAGCGACGGCCGCAGCCGGACGCCGGCGGTTCCGCGCGCCGGGGGACAGGAGCAGGGGAAACATGCGCCCGCACTACGCGAGCGCGCCGGAGCGGAGTCAAGAGCCCCCTGCTGGCTTGCCTTGTCGGGGCGATCCGGTTGCCTGCCCGCAGTCCTGCGAGCCCCCTCCCGTCCTGTCGCCCATGCGCGCGCCCTCCCGCCACCATCCGGCCTTCTGGCTGCTGCTCCCCCTCGCCGCCGTCATATTCATGGTCTGGGCACACTGGATCCGGGCCGACCGCCTCGGTCGGGTGAGCCAGCTCCCCGGCTGGTCGGTCGACTCCCCCCGGCCCGCGCCGGACTCCGCCACGGGCTGGCAGGACAACCGCCGGAATCTCCTGCTCGCGCCGCCGCTCGAGGACGGCCGCAAGTGGATCGCCCAGGCGCAGCAGATGCTCGCCACCGGCGAACTCCGGGTACGCCACGTCGACTACGACAACGCGCCGTTCGGCCGCGCCTCGTTCGCCCCGTCGGCGTACGGCTGGTACCTCGCATCCCTTGCGTGGGCCGACCACCGGCTCACCGGCACGCCGCTCGGGCGCGCGGCTGAGCGCACCGCGCTCTACGCCAACCCGCTGCTGCAGGCGTTGCTGCTGCTCGGTTCGCTCCCCTTCGTCGCGCGCCGCCTCGGTCCCGCGGCCGCCATGCTGTTCGCCCTCGGCCTGACGATGCTGTATCCGCTCGCCGGCGGCTTTGCGCCGGGCCTGCCCGGCCCGCGGGCGCTCTCGCTGGCCTGCCTGATCTGGAGCATCCTCCCGCTGCTCGCGCTCGGCCTGCGCGACGATGAGGACACAACGGAGCCCGCCCCGCCGCGCTCCGCCCGTCTTCCCTTCGTCGTTGCCGGGCTGGCCGGCGCCTGCGGCCTGTGGATCGACGTCACCGCGCAGCTGCCGACCCTGCTCGGTCTGGCCGCTGGCGCGCTGGGCGCCGCCGCGCTGTCGCGCGGCCGGCCGGAATCGGAGGCGTTTCTCGCGCCCGCCGGCTGGAGGCTGTGGGGCGTGAGCCAGTGCCTCGGCTCACTCGCCCTGTTCGCCATCGATTTCCTCCCCGGCGGGCTCGCCTTCCATCCGGAGGTCCTGCATCCGCTCCATGGACTCGCCGCGCTCGGGTTCGGCGAACTGCTCGCCCTGGTCCTGCCCTGGGCCGCCGGTCGCGGCCGGCCCGCCGGTGGGCGGACGTACGCGCGGCTGGCCTTCGCGGTGGCGACCCTGGCCGCGGCGCCGGCCGCCATGCTCCACGCGGGCTCCACCGGCTTCACCTCCGCCCACCTGGGGG
>JAEXPG010000079.1 GCA_023447015.1 Verrucomicrobiota bacterium | reverse complement strand
CGACCAGCGAGGAGGCCAGCTGCGTGCGGATCATCTCCTTCATGTTCGACGGGAAGGCGTCGACGATACGGTCGATGGTCTTGGCGGCGCCGTTGGTGTGCAGGGTGGCGAAGACGAGGTGACCGGTTTCGGCCGCCGTGATCGCGGCCTCGATGGTCTCCAGATCGCGCATTTCACCGACGAGGATGTAGTCCGGGTCCATGCGCAACGCGCGGCGGATGGCCTCGGCGAAGTTCGGCACGTCGACGCCGATCTCGCGCTGGGCGACCACGCAGCGCTTGTGCTCGTGGTAGTATTCGATCGGGTCCTCGATGGTGATGATGTGCCCCTCGCGGTTCTCGTTGATGTAGTTGATCATCGAGGCCAGCGTCGTGGACTTGCCGGAGCCGGTCGGACCGGTGACGAGAATGAGGCCGCGCGGGCGGTAGAGCAGCTCCTTCACCTTGTCGGGCAGGCCGATCTCGCGCAGGCCGAACATGTGGTTCGGGATCTGGCGGAGCACCATGCCGATCGAGCCCTTGCTCTTGAAGACAGCGACGCGGAAACGCGCCTTGTCGAGATAGGCGAAGCCGAAGTCGGCGCCGCCGTTGAGCTTGAGGCCCTGCTGGTGGTGATCGGGGGTGATCGAGAGCATCAGCTGCTCCGAATCGTACGGCGTGAGCGGAGGACCGTCGATCGGGGTCATCGTGCCGCTGATGCGCAGGGTCGGCGGCTGGCCGACATGGATGTGCAGGTCGGAGGCGTTCTCCTCGCAGACCAGCTCCAACAGATCGTTCATCTCGTAGCTCATGGCGGGAAAAATGGTTTGGGGCGCGGGGTCAGCCGGCGTCGCCGACGGTCTGGGCCAGAATCTCGCCGATCGTGGTCCATCCGGCGAGCGTTTTACGCAGGCCATCTTCACGCAAGGTCCGCATTCCAAGTCGGCGCGCGGCAGCCCGCAATTGCGCGGCGGTAACGTTGTCGTAAATCAGCCGTCGCACCTCGTCGCCGGCGACCAGCAGTTCGTACACGCCCAACCGTCCTCGATAACCGCTGCCCAGACACTCGGCGCAGCCGGTACCCCGCCGCCAATTCGCCTCCGCGAGCGTCGCGGCGTCGAGATCGAGGCCGCACAGTTCGACCGAGGTCGGCTCGGCCGGGCGCGAACAACCGGGACAGATCCGGCGCACCAGCCGCTGCGCCACCACCGCGCGCAACGTCGCGGCCAGCAGGTACGGTTTCACGCCGAGGTCGACCAGCCGGGCGACGGCGCCCGCGGCATCGTTGGTGTGCAGCGTGCTGAAAACCAGGTGACCGGTCTGCGCGGCGTTGAGCGCGATCTCGGCCGTTTCCCGATCCCGGATTTCGCCCACCATGATGACGTTCGGCGCCTGCCGCAGCAGCGCCCGCAGGGCGGCAGCAAAGGTCATCCCGGCCTCCGGTCGCACCGGCACCTGGTTGATCCCGGCCAACTGGTACTCGATCGGATCCTCGACGGTGACAATCTTCCGGTCGGCGCGGTTCAGCCGGTGGAGGCAGGTGTACAACGTCGTGGTCTTGCCGCTGCCAGTCGGTCCGGTGACGAGCACCAGCCCGTCCGGTGCCGCGACCGCCCGGGCCAGCGTGGTCTCGTCGTCCGGCCACAACCCCAGCGTCGCCCAGTCGAGCGCCAGCCGCCCGGCCTCCAACACCCGCAGCACGATGCTCTCGCCGTGGACGGTCGGCAGGCACGACGCGCGCAGGTCGACCGCCCTCCCCTGCACGGTCAGCTGGATCCGTCCGTCCTGGGGCGCACGTTTCTCGTCGAGTCCCATCCGCGCCATCAGCTTGAGTCGTGAGATCAACGCCGCCTGCAGGTGCCGCGGCGGAGCGTCGGCCTCCTGCAACACGCCGTCGATGCGCAGCCGCACCCGCAACCGCCGCGCCAGCGGCTCGACATGGATGTCGGATGCCCTGCGGCGGATGGACTCCTCGACCAGATGCTGCACCAGCCGCGCGACCGGCGCATCGTCGCCGGAGACCGCCGCATTCTCCGCCGTCTCGACCACTTGTCCCGCCGCTGCGGCCGGCGCCTCGACGGGCGGATAGTGGCGTGCCAACGCCGCGCGGATCGCGGCGGCCGGTGCCAGCACGGGATCGAGCGCCACCTGCGCCTCCTGCGCGAGCCGGTCGAGCTCGGGTGCGAACGGATCCGCGACCGCCACCCGCAACACCGTTCCCCGCAGATCCAGCGGGAGCGCCACGGCTCGCATCGCGGCCTCCCGGGGCACCGCGGCGAGGGCCGCCGCCGCCGGCTCCAGCGAGGAAGCGGCGAGCACCGGCATGGCCAGCGACTCGCCGAGCACCGCCAAGGCATCGTCCGCCGAAACCACACCAGACTCGGTCAGCGCCTCCGCAAGCGGGAGGGTCGCACCACCCGCCCCGGCCAACCGGGCGCGGACCGCCGCCGCGGCGTCCGGGGCGAGGAGCAGTTTCTCCTCGGCCAGGCGGACGACGCTTTCTGCGGCGTGGTGCACGGCGGACGCGGGTTGCGGTCTCTCGTGCGGTTCCTCCGGCTCAGCGATTGAGCCCCATAAGGAACTCGACGTTGGACTTCGTCTTCTTGAGGCGGCTGATGAGCATCTCCATCGCCTCGGTGCCGGGCAGGCCCTGCATCGAGCGGCGCATCGAGAAGATGCGCTGGAGCTCGTCGGGATGGTAGA
>JAEXPG010000652.1 GCA_023447015.1 Verrucomicrobiota bacterium | reverse complement strand
CGGTCGACGCCGACGACTCGGTCGTGCACACCGAGATGCACGAGCGTCCGGGATACTTCCATCCCGGCTGCCGGCTGTGCGAGCTGCGCGCGATCATCCGGCAGACGCTCAAGCATCTTCCCCCCGCCCAGGGGCGGCAGCGGCTGAACACCGCGGTGGGCCTGGCGGTGCCGGCGATCGAGGCGTGGTACTTGTGCGGCAACGACGAGACGGTGACCGAGGCGGCGTGGATCGCCGGGCGGGAGAGCGGCGCGCCGCCGTACACCCGGAAGGAGCTGAAGCGGCGCGTGTACGGCACCTTCCATCCTTCGCTCGAACAGGAGGTGCAGCGCGCCGAGGAGGAGACCCGCCGGCACCGCGGGGATTTCCGGCGGATGGAGTTCGACTTCCCCGGCGGTTTCGGCGCGCTCGCCAACGATCTGCGCCGTTGGCGTCTTGCGCCGGCCGGTTGAGCCGGGCCGGGGGCGGTGCGCCGGTCTCGGTCCGGCGCTGCTGAAACCCGGTCGTTCCCTGCGGTATTCTCCGCAGCCGGGCCTTGCCCTTGCCGGAGGGTTGTCTTTCGTTGCGGGGCCTCCCTGCACCAATGCCTGAAACGGAAACATCCCGCCCGTCGCCGGCATCTCTGATCGCGCTGTTGGTCGCGCAGACGCTCGTGTCGTTCGCGGCCAACGCCGGGAAGATGCTGGTGCTGGCCCTGGCGCTGGTGCCCGGCGTGCTCCCGGAGCGCGCGGTGGACGAGTGGTTGGCGGCGCTGCCGGTCGCGCTCGCGCTGCCCTACGTCTTTCTCTCGCCGTTGTTCGCCTGGTTCGCCGACCGGTTCTCGACCCGCACGGTGCTCAGCGTCTCGATCCTGCTGCTGCTGGGCCTGCTCGGCGGGCTGGTCTTCGCCCTGCACGCGCGAAGCGTGCCGCTGACCGCCCTGATCTTCCTGCTGCTGGCGGCGCACTCGGCGCTGGTTTCGCCCTCGAAACGCACGATGCTGCGCGAGGTGACGCCGCCCGAGAAGTACGGCGCGGCGGTGCTGCTGCTCGAGATGCTGACGATCGCCGCGATCGCGCTCGGCGCGTATGCGGGCACGCAGGCGGTCGACATCGCCGGGGTGACGGGCGACGTGGCCGTCGGCTGGAGCGCGGCGGAGCGATGGGCGCGGCTGCTCCCGGTGGTGGCGGCGTGCGCGCTGGTCGCCTTCGTGCCGGCGCGGCGGACCGCGGCGACTGCGGCCGGACGTCCGCCGCCCGAACTGCTGACCCAGCCGATCAACCATCTGTTCGAGCTGCTCCGCGTGGCGCGGCTGCGCAACTCGGCGCTGGGCATCCTCTTCTTCCACATGCTCGGTGGCGCGCTCGTGCTGGTGCTCATCGACGCCGCCCGCGGCTGGGCGGCGCAGCATCCGGGGACCGCGAGCATGACCGAACTCGCCGCGACACTGATGTTGTTCGCCGGCACCGGTGCGCTGGCGGGCAACTTCTTCGCCGGCCTGGTGTCGCGTGGGCGCACCGAGATCGGCCTGGTGCCCTTCGGCGCGGCGGGCATGGCGTTGGCGGCGTGGTGGGCGAGCGCGAACCCGCTGGACGCCCCGGCGTTCCGGCCGGCGCTGCTGCTCCTGGGTTTCAGCGCGGGGATCTACCTCGCGCCGATGCACATCTATTTCCAGCACCGGGTGAGCCGGTCGCGGCGCACCCGGATGGGCGGGGCGTTGAACCTCTTCCGCGGTCTGGGCGGCATCGCGGCGGGCGGGCTCTACTACCTGATGGCCTCCGCGCTGCACTGGCCGTTGTCCTGGCAGTTGGCGACGTTGGCCGGGGCGTCGGGCGTCGTCGCGATCGTGGCGCTGTGGATCGCGCCCGAACACCTGATGTTGCTCGTCTTCCGGGGCGTCGGCCGGGTGGTCTACCGGCTGCGTATCCAGGGGACGGAGAGACTGCCGGCTGGCGGCGCGCTGGTGGTCAGCAACCACATCTCGTACGTCGATGCCCTGATCCTCCAGGTCGTCTTCCCCCGGAAGCTCTGGTTTTTCGCGGTGCACGGCCGGTCGCGGCGCGGGCTGCCGCTGTGGTTCTACCGCATCAGCGGCGTGATCCCGCTCTCGGCGGAGCGGGCGACCGAGGGCCTGCGCCTGGCCATCCGCATGATGAAGGAGGGGGAGTTGGTGTGCGTGTTTCCCGAGGGGCAGGTGAGCCGCACCGGTGCCCTGATGGAGATCCGGAAGGGATTCGAGTCCTTGGCCAAACGAGCCGAGGTGCCGGTGGTGCCTGTCTTCATCGATTCGCTCTGGGGGTCGATCTTCACGTACGCCAACCAGAAACTGATCTTCAAGCTGCCGGAGCGCTTCCCGTTCTCGGTGCTCGTGCAGGTGGGCGCACCGCTGCCGCATGCGGGGGTGAACTCCGTGCTCGCGCGCCAGGCGCTGCTCGACCTCGGCGAACGCGCCTACCAGCAGCGCGAGGAGCTGCGGCGGCACCTCGGCTACGAGACGTTGCGCGCGCTGGCGAGACACCCTTGGAAGGTCGTGCTCGTCGATCGCACGGCCGAGCGGCGGGAAGTCCGCGCGGGCACGTTGCTCGCCGCGGCGGCGACGTACGCCCGGCTCCTGCGGCGCGAGGTGCCGGAGCGGCGCGTGGGCATCGTGCTGCCGCCCGGCGCGGGCGGCTACATCGCGAATCTCGCGGTCGTGCTCGCCGGGAAGGTCCCGGTGAACCTCAACTTCACCGCCGGCACCGCGGCGATCGAGTCGTCCTTGCGGCTCGGCGAAGTGCGCACGGTGATCTCGGCCGGAGCGGTGCGCGCCAAGCTGCCGCAGTTCCCCTGGCCGGAGCGGACGCGCGACATGCGGGAGGATCTTGCCGCCTGCGGCAAGGTCGCGGTGGTGGCGCGGCTGGCGCTGCTCTGGCTGCTCCCCTCGCGCCTGCTCTCGGTGCTCTGGCGCGTGCCGCGCACGGGCGACTACGCCGAGGCGGCGTTGCTGTTCACCAGCGGCAGCTCGGGCGAGCCGAAGGGCGTGCCGCTCTCCCATCGCAACATCCTCTCCAACTGTGCCCAGATTTCCGCCACGGGAGTGCTGCCCAAGCGCGAGACGCTCCTGGCCTGCCTGCCGATCTTCCACAGCTTCGGCTTCACCGTCACGCTGTGGTACGCGCTCATGCGGGGCCTGCGCACGGTCACCTTGCCTTCGCCCCTCGACGCGAAGCGCAACGTCGAGGCGATCGAGGAGGAGAAGGTCTCCGTCTTCGTCGGCACGCCCACGTTCATCCGCCCGATGCTCAAACGCGCGGAGCCGGAGCAGCTGCGTTCGATCCGCTTCATGGTGTCGGGCGCGGAGAAGCTCCCCGTCGACCTCTACGAGCACTGTCTGCAACGGTTCGGCTTCCCGATCCTGCAGGGCTACGGGCTGACCGAGACCACGCCGGTGACGAACGTCAACCTGCCCGAGCCGCGCGATCTTCCGCCCGGGGTGAAGCCGCAGGACGGCCACCGGCTCGGCTCCGTGGGCCGGCTGCTCCCGGGCATCACCGCGCGCATCGTGCATCCGGAGACCGGGGAGACGTTGCCGCCCGACAAGACGGGGGTGATCTGGTTCCGCGGCCCCAACATCTTCGGCGGCTACCTGAAGGATCCGGTGCGCAATGCCGAGGCGCTCCGCGACGGCTGGTTCGTGACCGGCGATCTCGGGCGTTTCGACGACGACGGTTTCCTTTTCATCGAGGGACGGCTGTCCCGTTTCTCCAAGGTCGGCGGCGAGATGGTGCCGCATCTCACGATCGAGCAGAAGATCGTCGAGGTCTTCGGCCTCGAGGCCGCGGAGGCCCCGAAGG
>JAEXPG010000616.1 GCA_023447015.1 Verrucomicrobiota bacterium | reverse complement strand
GTCGTACTGGTACGCGACCGGGTAGCCGCCGGCGCCGCTCTTGGAGAGGAGCTTGCCGCGGGTGTCGTAGGTGAACGTCTCGATCCGCTCGTGCGAGCCGGGGACGTGGTCGGGATGGACGACCTGGACGGCGCGGTCGGCGGCGTCGTAGGTGGTGCGGCGGGAGAGCAGTCCGGGCGCGGTCGCGGGGAGGGTGAACGATGGAGTCGGCCGGCGCGGATCGACGGAGGCGACGAGCGGGTCGGCCGCGGCGGTGGCGGCGTCGAGGTACTGGCGCGTTTCGACCACGCGGCCGAAGAGGTCGTAGCAGCGGCGGGTGAGGCCGCCGAGGGCGTTGGTCTCCTCGACCGGGCGCAGCGCGGAGTCGAAGGTGAAGCGGACGGTGACGCGGGCGCGGTCGGTGACCGCCTCGACGAGCGAGGCGTTGTAGGGCGAGCGGACGATGGTCTCGGAGGTGCCCAGGGTCGCGCCGGAGCTGGTGACGGCCGGGTAGTTGGTGCGGACGAGGTTGCCGGCGAGGTCGTGCTCGTAGGTGACGGTGAACGCGGCGCCGGCGACCTGATCGACCGCGGAGGAGGTCGTCTCGGAAACGCGCAGGCCGCGCGCGTCGTAGCCGTAGGTCTTCACCGCGGTGCGGGTGTGGCCGTCGACCACGGTGTAGGAGGTGACGGTCTCGACTCCGCCGAAGCGGTCGTAGGTCGTGGCGCTCAGGACGCAGGCGGGCAGCTTCCACCACTCGTCCGGCAGCGTCTGGCCGGCCGCGAGCGGGATGGATTCGGCCACGAGGCGGTCGAGCTCGTCGTAGCGGAAGTGGCGGTGGTTGCCGGTGGCGTCGGTGACGGAGAGGCGGTTGCCGACGAGGTCGTAGGTGTAGGCGGCGAGGAGGATGCCGTCGCGTTTCTCGCGAACGAGTTCGCCGTGCTCGTACTCGTAGGAGTGCGTCTGCGCGAGGGCGTCGGTCTCGGAGAGGAGACGGTCGACCGGGTCGTACTCGTAGGCGGCGGGATAGACGGCGTTGCCGCCGGAGGCGACGCGCCGGCCGAGGCGGTCGTAGCGGGCGGTGGTGACGAAGCGTTCGCCCGGCTTGAGCTCGGCCCAGCGGGCGGTCTCGAGCGGGCGGCCCTCGCGATCGTAGACGATGGTGGTGACGCGCGCGTCGTCGGTGTCGGCGGCCTGGACGATGCGCGTGGGGCGGTCGCCGAGGTCGTAGGTGACGACCGTCTTCATGCCGGCGGCGTCGACGATCTCGGTGGCGCGGTCGTGCTGGTCGTAGGCGGTGCGGGACTCGGAGAGGCCGCCGGTGGAGTTGGGCGCCTGGACGACGGTGCGGTTGCCGTTGGCGTCGTACTGGTAGGAGATGGTCTGGCCGAGGGCGTTGGTCTCGGCGAGGAGTCGGCCGTCGGTGTCGTAGGTCCAGGTCGACTCGACGCGCTCGGAGCCGTCGGCGAGCACGCTGCGCTCCTCGGTGCGATGGCCTTCGGCGTCGTAGGCGTAGCGACTCAGGCGGCCCGGGGCGGCGGCGGTGCGACCGACCTCGGTCTGGACGAGGTTCTGGCCGACGTAGGTGTTGATCGTCTGCTGGCCGAGGGCGTTGGTGATCGTGGTGAGGTTGCCCAGGTCGTCGTACGCGAAGCTCGTGGTGCGGCCGAGGGCATCGGTCGTGGAGAGCAGGCGGCGCAGGCTGTCGTAGGTGTAGGTGGTCTGGTCCTCGGGGCGCGCGGGGTCGTACTCGCGCCGGAGGGTGCCGTCGGCGAAGTACTCGTAGGCGGTCCGGCTGCCGTCGGGCCGGGTGAGCAGCAGCGGCCAGCTGGTGCCGGCGACGTAGGTGGTGGTCGTGATGCGCTCGTCGGTGGTGTGGGCCGCCTCGATGGTGGCGGTGAGGTTGCCCCGCTCGTCGTACTCGTACTCGGTGACGACGCCCAGCGGATCGGCCTGGCGGACGACCTTGCGCAGGACGGGGTCGTACCGGAACGCGGTGATGGCGCCGTCGGGGTCGGTGCGGCGGAGCAGGTTGCCCTGGGGGTCGAACTCCTCGACGAGGCGCTGGTCGCCGCGGGTGGTCATGCGGGTCTTCGCGTCCTGCTCGATGCGCTCGACGGTCTCGCCGTTGCGTGCCCGGGAGATCAGCACGCCGTGTTCGTCGAAGATGTGCTGTTCCTCGCGGCCCTCCGCATCGCGGATGAAGGCCGAGTACTGCCGCGTGGCGGCCGAATAGCCGTACTCCATGCGGCGGGTGCGGCCGGTGTTGTGGGTGACGGAGGTGACCCATCCCCGTGTGACTTCGGTCCTCACGTCTGTCGCCGCAGGGCCGTAGCGCTCCGCGGGGACGATGTCCTCGCGGATATCCAAGACGGTGGCTTCCGCGATCTGCGGATCATCGCTGTCCGGCACCGCTGCCGGCTCCTCGGGCGGGGTGTAGCCGGAGTGGTTGCGCAGCGGCTTGAGCTTGTAGGCGATCGTGACGAGGTGGTCCTGGTCGGCGGTGGTCCCAGCGGCATGGGTCCGCTTCGAGGTCAGGTGCCAGAACTCGTCGTAGGTGTAGGTGGTCGTCTCACCGGCCAGCCCGGAGACGGTGGCGATGCGGCCCTCGGAGTCGTAGCTGTAGCCGATGGTGCGGCCGGCGATGTCGGTGACGGAGGCCAAGGTGTCGCCGGTGTAGGCACAGGTGAGGACCGTGCGGCCGGTCCGGTCGGAGACGGAAGTGAGCCGGCCGGCGTTGTCGTAGTGATAGGCCGCGATCAGGCGGTCATGGAACTTGCGGGTGGAGAGGCGCCCGCCGGAATCGTACCGTCGCTCGCTCCCACGGCCGTCGACCCAGGTGAAGGTTCCGTCCTCATGGCGGGTGATCGTCTCGGCGGAGTCCGCGAGGCTGCGATAGAGCCCGGTGCGCGCCAGGTCGGCATCCTCGATCGAGGGCAGACTGCCGCTGCGGACAATCTCATCGGTCTCCAGTCTGAAGGGGCGCCCGTTCAGGACCATGAACCAGCTCATCCGCATGGAGGTCCCCTTGCTGGCGAAGATGGTGAACAGCTCGTCGGTGGTGCGGAAGCGCCAGCGCCGGTGGCGGTATTCGCGCGTCACCTCCACGCTGCCGCCGTCGACGGGGATCTCCAAGTCGACGACGGAGTCGAGATACTGGCGTGTGGGCATGTCGACCCAGCTGCCGGTCTCGGCATAACGGTTGCGGCAGTAGGCCCGCCGCGACTTGTCGCAGTCGGAGAGCGCCTCGTAGCCGGCCGCGGTCGGCGGGCAGTCGGGATTGTCCTCGGGGGCGGGGTAACAGGCGGCGTGCGTTCCGTAGGCCCGCGTTGTGTGATATGACGGGGGTTTTGGGACCTTGCCCCCAGCGGCTGGGGTGTCCACCGAGATGGGGTCCAGGCCCGAACCGAACAGGTTCATTATGCGACCGCCGCCACGGGCACGGCCGTAGCAGCTGCTGGCGTAGCCGATGTGCGGACACCCGTTGGAGTCGGAGAACTCGTACGAGTAGCTGGCGCAGCCGGCGACGGTCGAGTCGTCCTCGCTCTCACCCTCGCCGGCGCCGTCGTCCCCGCTTTGGTCATCATCATCGCCGTTGTTTTCGGGCGGCTGGAAATCGGCGCAGTCGCCGGGAAAGCGTTTGAGGGCGCGGATGCGATAGGGAACCCGGACGGTCTCCTGGGCCCGGAGGGTGTCGGGGATCGAGCCGAGGAGTTCGAAGGTGTAGTACTTGCCGGAGGCGGGGAGGGTGAGTTTGGAGGACTGGGCGGTGACCAGACCGTGGTTGGTGATCTTGAGCTCGCCGTCCTGCACCTGCCCCGGGCACAGCTGCGGGATGTTGATGAAGCCCGGCTCCATCACGACGACCGGTGCAGGGACGTTGGTCTCGTAGGTGGCGTTGAGGACGATCTCGTAGCGGTCCTGGAAGGCGACGGGGACGACCTCCCAGTCGAAGGTGACGGCGGCGTAGTCGAGGAAGACGGGGACGCTGTCGATCAGGCCGGGTTTGACGGTGAGGCGCGCGGTGTAGGCGCTGTGCTTGTCGGCCTCGACCTTGAGCCTGTAACGGCCGGCGGGGAGATCGGGGAGGAGTAGCTCGCCCCGGGCGTCGGTGCGGCCGGCGTAGGATTCGGGCGCATAGGTGGTGGATGCGGCGTTCTCCTTTTCGAGGAGGATGCTGGCGCCGGCCACGCCCTCGTAGCTCGGGTTTTCCGCCCCGTCGGGCAACGTGAAGCCGGCGAAGGCGTCCTGGACCTTGAAGACCAGTCCGCCCCGGCCGCTCGGCGTGTGGAGCACGGTGCAGAAGATGTCGGACGGCTCGGCGTTGGCGCCCGCGACGCGCAGGTAGAACGAGTAGCTGACATCCTCGGTGATGGCGGTGGCGGGCGCCTTGGCTCCCAGGGTGACGGTGCAGGAACCGCCGACCTCGATCGGCCCGAGGGAAGTGCCGCTGGTGAGGGCGATCCAGGCCGGCGGCGGAGGCTGGCCGGCGAGTGGAATGAGCTGGACGGTCGCCTCCTCGAGCGCGGCGTAGCCTTTGTTCTCGAGCGTGATGGTTTCCGTGGCGGTAGTGCCCGGCTGGACGGAGAACTGGACCGGAGTGGGCGTCGCCAGAATGGAGGGCTGGGCGTCGGAGAGGACGTAGCGCACGGTCACGTCGTCCCAGGCAAGCGTCTCGCCGCCCGGGCTGTCGCTGAGGATGTGGAAGGTGAGCTGGCCGAGGTCGGTGGCGCCGGCCGTGCGGGTTGTGCCCATCAAGGACAGCGGCAGCTGGGCGGAGGCGCCGGCTTCGATCCGGGCGAGCGGTTTGGAGTCGAGCGTGAGGGCCTCCGGCGTGGGGCCGACCAGCTCGGCGCGGACGTTGACGGCGGCGCCGCCCGGGCCGGCCGCGATTTGCACCGGCAACACCTGGCGGTAGTTGCGCGGCACGCGGATATCCAGCAGCCGAGGCGAAACGACCACGGCGGCGATGCGGAACTGCAGCGGCGACAGTGCGATCGCGGTGACGTCGGGATGGGAGGCCCAGGCCGTATAGACCCCGCCCGCCTCGGTCAGCTCAGGCAGGAAGGTGTACTCGAACTGGCCCGAAGAGTCGGTGGTGACGGTGGCCTTGCGGGTGAAGTCGCCGCGGGTGACGTGCACGACCACCTGCACCCCCGGGGCGAGGGCGGCGGGCTGCGCGGGATCGACGTCGCGCCAGAGCGCGCGGCCGCGGAGCGCGACGGGTTGGCGCGAATACGCGAGGTCGGGGGTGGCCGCGGTGAGCTCGGCCGAGTAGGTCGTCTCGACCGTGGAGGCCGTGGCGAGTGCGCGGGGGCCGGGCAGGCGGATCTCCGTGCCGGCCTCGCCGCAGTCGGAGTAGACGCGGTCGAGCTGGAGGGAGACATTGACCAGGGCCGGGGCGGAGCGCGGCAGCGGCACGGCGAGCACCGGGGAGGTGTAGGTCGCGCCGGCGGGGATGCGCACGATGCACGTGCCGTCGGCCAGGCGCACGACGTGGTCGCCGAGGGGCAGCTGCACGGCGGCCTGCGAGAGCAGCACACCGGCGGCGTCGGCAACCTGGAGGCGCACCTCGTCGGAAGGTTTGGCGCCGGCTTGGCGGGCGACGACGAACTCCAGCGGGACGGCGGAGGGATTGGTCAGACGGAAACGCACCTTGCCCTCGCCGCCACGGACGAACTCGCCGGGCACCAGCTCAACCTTGAGGGCGCCGGCCGCGGTCTCGCAGGTGAGGTTGCGGACGTACTCGAGGCGCTCACCCGCCGCGGGCGTGGCGACGCAGGAAAGGATGAGCGGCGCCGCGCCGGTCGGCAGCGCCGCGTAGCCGCCGACGATGACCTCGACGGTCGCGTCGCCTTGGGCCGGCACGTCGAAGGGCGCGCGGGAGAGGTGGTCGTGGCCGGCGAGGCGCACCGCCAGACGGGCGTTGGAGAGCGGATAGGCGGAGAGGTTGCGGACGAGGAAGGCCAGCTTGTTGGCCATGCCCTTGCGGACCACCGCGCCGGGGGACAACGAGAACTCGAGCGCGGGAAGGTCGAGGCTGCGCTCGTGGGAGGACTGGGCGTCGACACTGCGCACGGTGTAGCGGCGGCCGGTGCCGGGGTAGGCGGAGTCGGTGAAGGCCGTCGACTCTGCGGCGAGCAGCGTGCGGCCGCCGACGGTCACCGGGGCGCCGTCGAGCAGGACGTTGAAGCCCTGCAGGACACAGCCCGGGGCGTTTTCCCAGGAGAGGACCGGGGCGGCGGAGCCGACCTGTTTCGCCGCGATCGAGCGGACGGGCAGCAGGGAGGTGTTGGTGTAGCCACGGACTGGATCCGAGCGGTTGCCTGCGGCATCGAGGGCGACCAGGGCGTAGTGCGAGGGGCCCGGCTGCGGGGCAGGATCGAGCGCCGCGGAGGCGGTGGCGGGGAGGTCGCCGGCGACCGGCGTAATTTGGGCGAGGGCGTCCGCCTCGAGGACGGTGTCGCTGCGGTAGAGCTGGTAGCTCGCGATGTCGTGCCGGTCGGCGGGGTGCGGCCAGGTCGCGGCCATGCCCCGGGTGGCGACCTGCAGGGTGAGGGCGGAGGGTGGGGCCGGCGGCACGCGATCGGCGACCGCTTGGGCCGGGGTGCTCCAGCCGCTGTTGGCGAACTGGCCGTTCTCGTGGCGGACGCTGGCGACGCGGTAGATGTAGCGGCCGTCGGTGGTCGGGGTGTAGCGATGCGTGTTGGTCGACGGCAACGCGAGGTCGACGAAGTCGGTTTCGGTCGGCCACGTGGTCGAGTTGGCGGGAGCGGGACCGGCGGACTGCAGCACGTAGGCCGCGGCACCCTCAACCGCGCTCCACGCGAGGGCGATCGCCCCCGCCGGCTCGGCCTTGGCGGTGAACGCCGCCGGCACGGGCAACGGCGGCAAATGACCTTGGTAGACTTGGAAAACATGGGGCGGCACGATCGTCGTGCCGGGGTTGCCGAGGTCGTCGGTCGCGGAGAACGCCAGCGTGAGCGTCTCGGTGTCGGCGCCGGCGGAGGCGGGCAACGTGAGCGAACCCAGCCAAGTGAGTGGATCGGAGTCGCCGGCATTCGTCACGGTGCAGGCCAGCGGAGTGGCGGGCGTGCGCGAGAGCGTGGCGGTGATGGTTGGCGTGGCGCCGGACTGGAGCGGCTCATCGCAACGCAGGCGCCAGAGCAACGGCGCCGGCGTGTCGTTGCAGATGGCGGTGAGCGTGGGCAGTTCCTCGAGCGTGCCGGCTTCGGTGAGGCGGACGGGAACCAGCCCGAGGACGCGGGGGCCGGCCGCATCGATCTCGGCGGGTGTGGCGAGGGTTGCGCTCGTGCCGCGGTTGCCGGCGGCATCGAGGGCGGAGAACAACGCGGTGAGGGCGCCGGATGAGGTGCCCTCGGAAAGGCGCAGGGTGCCGGTGTAGGTGTTGTCCTCGCCGGCGGAGAGATCGACGAAGAGCGCGCGGCCGTTGGCCACGGCGAGGTTGAGGAAAGGCGTGCTGGCCAGCTTCTCCGAGGCCCGGAGCGTGACCTGGACCAGGCCGCAGCCGAAGCGCGTGCCGCTGGTGGGCGCGCCGAGGGAAGTCAGTTCGACGGTGGCGGTGGGGGCGGTGCGGTCGGCGGTCGCCTCGGCCTGGAACGAGGACGGCCCCGTGACGATCTCGGAACCGATCTGGTAGCCGGTGACGACGCGGTAGTACCAGCGTTGGTCGGAGTCGGGCGTGTCGGTGTAGCGGAGCGAGCGCACCAATGTGCCACCGAGTGCGGCGGAGGGCGCGAGGACGGCATCGGCCGGGATGGGCTGGGCGGAGCGGAAAACGTAGAAGCCGCTCGACAGGCTGCCGGTCGGCGCCTGCCAGGTTAGCTCGATGCGGCCCGCCGGCCGCGCCCGGGCGGTGAGCAGCTGGGCGGGCTCGGGCACGGTGTTGTCGTAGGTGATCGTCGTCTCGGCGGAGGCGGCGCTGGGCTGCGGGTTGCGGTTGGCGGCGGTGGCCGTGAAGGCGTTGGCGCCGTCCGCCAAGTCGACCATGGCCGTGAAGTTGCCGTCGGCGCCGGCGGCGGTCGTCGCCACCGAGGTGCCCCCGCGCAGGACGGTGATCGTGTTGCCCGGCTCGGCGCGGCCGTGAAGGAGGAGCGAGGTCTTGTTGGTTCGGGTGCCGCTGGCCGGTGCCGTGAGCACGGGCGCCGGCGGGGGCGGCATCGCGACGGTGAACGACTGGTTGAGCTCGGCGGAGGGAACACCGAGGCGGTCCCAGGCCTGGACGGTCAGCGTGCACGGGCCGTCGGCCACGGCGGCGAGGCTGAACGGCGCGGTGAAACCGTCGTCGCCGAGGAGATCGGAGGCGAGCAGCACGCTCCCGAGGCGGAAATCGACGCGGGCCACGCCGGAGGAATCGGTGGCGACCACGCGGAACTGGCCGTCGTGCGTGAGGGTGGCGGGCGGGGGCGCGCCGTCGAAGGTGAGCGAGGAGAGGTCCGGTCCGGTGTTGTCGAGCGCGTAGCGCGCGACGCGCGTGCCGCCGGGGTTCCAGCCCGGGGCGAAGGCTCGCGCCTTGAGCGTGGCCGTCTGGCCGAGCGGGATCGGTGAGGTATAGAGCGCCGAGCCGACCACCGGCTCCGAGCCGTCGAGCGTGTAGTAGATCGAGGCGGTTGCGGGAGTCGCGGCGAGGGTGATGCCGGTGGTGCCGGTGAAGTTGCCCGGTGCGGGCGACACCTCCGGCGTGGACGTGAAGTCGGCGGTCGCGAGGTGGGAGTGAAGCTGGGCGCGCGGGACGAGTTGCTCAGGGAGCGAGAGGCCGCTCCAGCGAAGCGAGAACGTGGCCGCGCTCTGGCGTTTCTGGAACTCGACGCGGAGCGGATAGCGTGTGCCCGCCGTGAGCGGCCGGGTGATGGTGAGCCGCCGTTCCGTGGCGCCGGCCCAGTCGTCGATCAGCAGGGCGTCGCCGAGCCAGAGGCGCACGCCGCCGTTGGTCTGAAGCGTGAGGGTGTGCGGTTCGGTGAATCGGGCGAGGAGTTCGCCTTCCCAGCGGGCGCTCAGGCCGGAGGTGTTGACGGTAGCGGGAAGCGCGGCGATCGAGGCCGCGTCGAGCTGGCCGTCGATCCGACGCAGGCTGCTGCCGGAGAAATCGGGCTCGGCAAAATAGGTGGCGGACAATCCGGAGAGCGGAGTCTCCGGCGCGGGCGGCAGCCCGATGCTATAGAGCCCGGTGCGCATCTCGCTCCGGTCCGGACCCCGGAAGGCCTGGGCGCGGAGATGGGTCGACTCGGTCAGGTGGAGCGGTGCGGTGTAGCGCGGCGACAAGCCGAGCTGCGGCTGGCTGCCGTCGGTCGTGTAGCAGATCTCGGCGTCGGCGGCCGGCGAGGTGATCCGCACCTCCACCGAACCGTCGAACGTGCCCGCGGCCGGCTCGAGGGTGAGCGGCTGGAAGGCGAACGCGTACTTCGTGAAGAAATAGCCGTTCACCGCGTCGCGCTGTTCGGCGGAGAGGACGCGGTCGTAGACGAGCACCTCGGCGATGTCGCCGCAGAAGGGCATGGTGCCGTTGGCGTAGCCGCTTCCGAGAAGCGGGGTTGCCGGGAAGGCCACCGTATTCGACCGATCCCGCCAAAACTCCCGACCGTTCTGCCGCGCCACCCACTCGCCGGCCTGGCTCGAGACATTGAACAGATGGGCCCGTGTCACCGGCGAAGGCGGCGATCCGAGAGACCGCCGGCGGTTGCTGCCGAACAGCTCGTAGATGCTTCCATCGCTGTAGGGATAGTATTCCCAGCCGTCCGTCCCAAAGCTCCAAAGGCCGCCCGAGTTTGCCGCGCGAGCCGCGCGCACGACGACGAAGCTTTCCGCGGCGGTCGCGCCCTTCATCGGATCGGCCAGCGCCAACCACTGGCTGCCGCTGAAGCGAAGCACTGGTCGGCCGTTGAGGGCGTCCATCACCAGCACGGGAGGTTGGGCTGAGCCCTCCTGCTGCGCATGGTGGTTGAGCCCGGACTGATCCGGCCAGGAGGGGATCCTGCCGACTCCGGACGCCGCATCGGCCTTCAGCCACAGACGTACTCCATCCAGGGGGATCTCCGGCAGCGCCTCGGTCGGCAACGTGATCGCCGAATCGCCGCCATAGTCGGACATCCCAACCCAGTTGTGCGTACGCACCCGGTACCGGTAGGTGGCGCCCGGTTCGCAAGTGTTGTCCTGATACCCGACAGAGTCCCGAACCGTGACCAGCGGTGCGAAGGAATCGCCGCCGCGGCCTCGCTCGATCTCGAAGGTCTGAGTCCCGGCTCCGGGGGGCGCGGCCCACAACAAGGCCACCTGGGTGCGGCTCAGCGCCGACAGGCTCACAAGCTTCGGGGGCTCCGGCGGCGCCGTCAGCGCATATTTCGCCCCGAGGTAGTGGTTCACCGCGTCGCGCTGTTCGGTGGTGAGGACGCGGTCGTAAAGGAGCACCTCGGCGATGTCGCCGGAGAAGGGCATCGAACTGTTGGGGTAGCCGGATCCGAGGAGCGCGGTCGCGGGGAAAGCCACGGTGTTCAGCCGATCCCGAGCGAACTCCCGGCCGTTCTGCCGCGCCACCCATTCGCCCGCCTGACTCGAGACGTTGAACAGATGGGCTTGGGTCACCGGCAGTGGCGGTGCCCCGAGCGATCGCCGGCGGCTGGTGCCAAAGTGCTCGTAGATTCCGCCGTCGCTGTAGGGGTAGTATCCCCACCCGTCCGTGCCGAAGTACCAAAGGCCACCCGCGTCTGCTGCACGAGCCGCGCGCACGACCACAAATCCCTCCCCGGCCGTCGCACCCTTCAGCGGCCCGGCCAAGGTCAACCACTGGCCACCGCTGAAGCGCACGACCGGGAGTCCGTTGAGCGCATCGGCGACAACCACCGGCTGGGCTGCGGCGGTCGGTTGCTGGGCGTGGTTGCTCAGTCCCGACTGGTCGATCCACGTGGCGATCCGCCTGCCGGCGGCGGGGGCCATTCCGGCGTCGGCGCGCAGCCAGACGCGCAGGCCTTCGGCGGGGACATCGGCGGCGCTTTGACTCCAGAGATTGCCGACAAACAACCACGCCAGCAGGGCCAGTGCCCTCCCGAACTGCTGAACCGACTTCGCGAAACAGGTTTGCATGACGAAAAGCTCCAGGGGTCATCTCCCGCACGGGGTGCAGCCGCTCGGCCGGAACCGGCTTCCGTCGGGCCTGCCGAGTGCCACGCCGGCTGCCGGGCCAGCTGCGAGCGCCGCCTGTTGGGTCCGGAACTCCTGCAGGGCGGCGCCGCCGCCCTTGAGATAGAAGAGGCTGGCGACACGGCTTGGTCCGCAGCGTTTCTCGACCCGGGCGTAGGCACCCTCATCGCCGACCACCAGGACCAGGGGCGCGAGCCGTCCCGCGGGAACGGACGGCAGGCGCGCGAAACCATCCAGCGCGGCTTCGCCGCCGGACGAGAGATCGATGACCTGCCACTCGTGGGTCCGGCGGCTGCGTTCGAACTGTGCGGGCAGGATCTGTGCGACCTCGGCGGCCAAGGTTCCCACGCCGTCGAGCGGCCCGCCGTGGCGCACCCACGACGCGAGGCCGCCCTCCAGCACGCGCACCTCGCGGAAACCGGCGGTGCGTAAGGCGCGGGCCTCCGCCAGGAGTTCCGCCGGGGCGCTCCCCTCGTCGACGAGCACGAGGGCACGGTCTCTCCATTGGGTGGAGGTCTTGAGGCCGAAGAGCGGCTGATTGACCGAACGCGGGATGCGGGCTCGGGCGAACTGCTGCGGTGTGCGGACATCGATCACGAGCACACCGTTGCCTTCTCTCCGGTCGATCAGCTCGGGGGCGCGGACCAGCCACGATCGTTCGGCGACGACTCCGGTCACCGAGTGGACCGCGAGCACCGTGTCCGGCTCGGCACCGTGCAGCTTCACCTGCACCGAGAACCGTCCGGTGTCATCGGACTGGTATGCGAACGGCAGCTCCTCGGCCGCGCCCGGGGGCAGCAACGCCGGCTCCGCCTGGATGCGCAGGCAAGGGCACCCGCTCTCGGCTCCAACGAAGAACGCCTCCGCCGGGCCGGGGTTGGGGAGCGGCAGGGTGCCGGTGGCCCGCTCTCCGGCGAAAACCACGCCCAGCGGGACGGTCGCGGCCGGGCAGGACGGTGCCATGGCGGCGGCGGCCAGCCCGAGGGCGACGAGCGAGCTGCGCATCGTGCGGCAGGGAAAGGCGGACGAGCTCATGGGGTTTCCGCCTTCTTCAGCTCGACCGACAGCCTGAGATAACGTTGCCCGGGGGAGTCCTCGATCGCGACACTGTCGCGGACCTTCACGCATTCGTAGTCATGGGGCGTCGCGGGCTCGTCGAGCACCTGCAAGTCGGTCTGCTGCAGCCAAGCGGACAATGGTGCATGGAGCGAAGCGGATCCTAAAACCCGATACTCAAGGTCGGAAGCTGCCGCACGGCGCCAGAAAGTCAGGCTCAGGAAGCGCTCCCCGTCGACGGTATCGATTCCGGCCGCGGGCAGCAGCGATGTGTCGGAAGCAGTCGGATCGGAACCGAGCGCGTACTCCATGAGGTTGGTGATGCCGTCGCCATCGGGATCGGCTTCGGCGCCGCTGACCGCCGGATCGGCCGCTCCCGGCCAGAACTGGGCGGACCAACCGGCGTAGCCGTCCGTACCGGCGGGGCGAACGATCACCGTGGCGCTCTTGAGGTCGGCCAGCGCCCCGTCGGAAGCCTTGAACTGGACTGCGTAGCTTCCTTCCAGTCCGGCGGCCGGGGTCCACGAGAGATAACCGCGCCCGTTCCCGTGGTCGGTGAAGGTTGCACCGTCGGGCAACAATGCGATGGAAAGCGCCGGGATGGTGCCATCCGGGTCCTGGGCGGAGAGGTCGATGTAGAGTGGCCGGCCGGGGACCGCAGGGAAGGTGCGGCCGCCCACGATGGTCAAGCGAGGCGCCCGGTTCTGCTGGGGCGGGTTCGAGTACGTCAGCGCGTAGCTCTGGTCCGGCCGTTTGTCGGTGTCGAAGAGGTTGAGGGTGTGGACCCACGCGAGGCGGGCGTCCTTGGTTCTGGAGATCCAGCAATTCTGCGCGGGCAACACCTTGCCGTCGGATCGCACCGCCCGCACCAGCAGGCCGGCTTCGATCGGCGAAGGGACACGGACGTACACGAGCGGCTGGTCGACGGGAAGGAACAGCGTGTGCCCGTCCTCGGCCGGGGCGAGGGTTGCGCCCGTCTCCTCGGTGACGCAGTGCACCGCGACCGCGGAGTCCGCCGAGTCCGACTCGTGCAGGGTGACGTTGTCCTCCGACACCGCGCCGGCCAGGTCGGAACAGGCGAGGAAATCGGGGATCGGGTCGCGGCCGGGCAGGTCGACGACGACACGGCCGAGCAATCGTCGGCACGGAATATCGTTCGCCGGGATGATCGAGGTGAGCGCGCCGCCCAGCTCCGGTGCGTGCATGATCTCGGCGGAGAAAGCCACGAACTTGCCCGAAAGGCTGGACGTCAACAGCCAGGATCCCACCGCCGAGCGCAACGGTGGGATGTCGCCGAACTCCGAGCGCAAGGTCGGGGCGCAGGGGGCGCCGTTGATCTCGGCGCCGATGATCCGGAAGTCGACCAGCAGCTCGAGGTCGTTGCGCACGATCTGCGGCTGGGCCGACTGGATCGTCGTCCGGTGCGTGACGGCCAGCGGCGAGTGGTTGATCACTCGCACCCCGAGTGGAAACGGGATGATCGGTTCGATCGGTTCGCTGATCGGATCATCGCCATGGACGTCGCCCGGCAGGAAGTACTGCAGCTCGAGATCCGGCAACGGCTTGACCCGGATATGGTCGGGTGCGAGCTCCGCGATCTCCTCCCGGCCGCCGACGGTGTATTTCACCGTCGCCCCGACGTAGAAGAGCGTTCCGGCCGGATCGTCGCCGCCGGAGTGCCGCGTCGGCACGATCAGGTAGACCAGCTTGCGGCTCTCCCCCGCCGGCACGTTGCCGGGCTCTGTGTAACCGTTCTGGACACAATGGAAGAACTTGTACCGCGGGTCGTCCTGGGTTCCGGTGGTCGCCGCCACCGGCTGCCCAGCGGCGTCCGTGAAGCTGAGCGTCACGCGCAGGTCCTCCATTGTCTCGGGCAGGCCGTTGGTGATCCCCAGCCGCGCCTCGAAGCCCTCGCGTTCGAGCGTGAGCTCCTGTTCGATCTCGAGCTCCACCCGGGCGCACACGCTCGTGTCGGAGCGCCCGACCGGGGCCAGCAGGCACAGGAGTACTCCCAGCGCGGCGGTGCGGACTCCCGTCGGTGTCTTCCTCGCGGGCGCCTCCCGCCCAGTGCCACCGGTGGCGCGCCGCGATCGCCCGATGGTCGCCTGCCAGCGATCAAGCATGAGCCTCGTGCCCCTCTCCCGCGTTCGGTTCATCTGCGCCCCCTTTGCGGCTGCCAACGTGAAGTTCTCTGGTGCTCCGCTGCGATGTGGGGCGCGCGGCCGTTTGCTGCGGGCGCGAGTACGTCGACAAAACGTCATGACGGTCAAGCCGATCAACGGGTGCCGTCGCCATGAATTAAAGGCACTAATCAAATGTATTCATTGTAACGTTTCAGTGTCATGCCGGTCGGCGACCGGTCGCGGATCCGTGCGGGGGCCGCGAGGTCCCGCCCGGCGCTGGCGGGGCGGACCGCGCCGTTGCGCGCCGTGCCGCCGCGTGAGGTCGCCGACGATCGGCGCCGCCGAGCCGCTGTACCCGCGACGGGTGCGCTCCTGCCGGCTCCCCGCGCACAGCATGCCCGATGCACAACGTGACTGGCCGCGACGTGCCGCCGCCGGCTCCGGCCTCGGCCTTCCGGTGGTAAGAAAAATCCGAAGCAAGGGTCACCCGGTTGTGAATAACTTTCCGGGGCGGTTTCCCCCTTCCTCCCCGCGGCCTTTCGCGTACCGTGGCACCCGGTGACTCCTATTTCAGTGGGTTGACTGGCATAGACGAACTAACGGGCGCCGCGGCAACGTGGCGCCCGTTCCGTTCCTGCCTCGGCGGTGGGCCGAACGCCGTCCGCGCCGTGGTTTGCCCAACGGCATGCAGCTCAACTCCTGCCGGGGGAGACCGATCAAGGTGCGTTATGCCGCACGTTCCGCGTCCCCTTTCCCCGGCCAGGAGGAAGCCATGAAGCTTGAGCAGAAGCTGCTTATCCTCGCTATCGCCCCGCTTGCCTTTGCGCTCATCCCCGCGTCGGTGCTCATCGTGCGCACCCATCGGGTGGTCAAGGAGATGCAAGGTCTCGATGTGTTCGCCAACCTCGTCTGGAAGATGGGCGATGTGGAGAAGTGCTTCGATCAGGAGGCGGACAACTGGTACATGTT
>JAEXPG010000596.1 GCA_023447015.1 Verrucomicrobiota bacterium | reverse complement strand
CTCTTCAACGGCCTCGCCCAGGTGATCGTGCAAGCCCCCGCCAGCGCCGGCGAACTCCGCCTCACCGCCGAGGCCGACGGCCTCGCCGCCGCCACCGCCACGCTCACGGCAAAGTGAGCCGCGGCGGCCACCGCCGATGTAATCTATTGTGTCACATTCTCCGCTCCTCCCCCAGGGCCGGGGCGGCGGGCGGCGGCGCGCAACAAAGACCATGGTCTCCGCTGCGCTGCTGAGCGTGACACGCCCGCCACTCGATCGTGGCTACTTTCGTTTCTCATGCCGCCGCTCCCGCGGCAGTCGGTCGCCCGAGAGGGGCGGATCTCTTTTCCAGGTTTCCACAAGTCGATCCTCCCCTCATCCATCTGGCACCGGGGATCGGCCATCGCCCGCCCGGGATCCTCGCCACTCCCCATCATTTCCGCCCTCCGCTCATGCGCGCCGTCATCCAACGCGTCTCCTCCGCCAGCGTCACCGTCGAAGGTGAGGTGGTCGGCTCCATCGGCCCCGGGCTGCTCGTGCTCCTCGGCATCCACCCCGGGGATACTGAAGCCGACGGCCAGTGGCTCGCCGAGAAGCTGGTCCGCCTGCGCATTTTCGAGGACGCCGCCGGCCAGATGAACCGCTCCGTGCAGGACCTCGGCGGCGGGCTGCTGGTCGTCAGCCAGTTCACCCTGTTCGCCAGCACCCGCAAGGGCACGCGCCCCTCCTTCAACGACGCCGCCAAGCCGGACCTCGCCATCCCGCTCTACGAGAAGTTCGTCGCCCAGGCCTCCGCCGCCCTCGGGCGCCCGGTCGCCACCGGCCACTTCGGCGCCATGATGCAGGTCTCCCTCGTCAACGACGGCCCGGTCACCCTCCTCCTCGACACCAAGCTCCGCGAATAGGCCCCGGGCTTCCCCACCTCGCGTCCGTCGGCGCTCCCGCGCGCCCTCCGTCGCACCGGGTTCTTGCCACCGCTCCGCCGCACTCTACCGTCTGCCGCCCTTGCCATGCCCGTCACGCTCTTCGACTCCCTGACCCGCAGCCCGCGCGAACTCCGCCCGTCGCACGCCGACGGCGTCTACCGGTTCTACAACTGCGGCCCGACCGTCTACGCGCCGGCGCACATCGGCAATTTCCGCACCTTCGTCGTCAACGACCTCATCCGCCGCGTGCTCGAGCTCGAGTTCGGCGCCGACAAGGTGAAGCACGTCCGCAACATCACCGACGTCGACGACAAGACCATCCGCCGCTCCCGCGAGGAGCATCGCCCGCTGGCCGAAGTCACCAAGCAGTGGACCGACAAGTTCCACGCCGACTGCGACGCGCTGAACTGCCTGCGCCCGCACGTCGAGCCCACCGCCACCGGCCACATCCCCGAGCAGGTCGGCATGATCGACGAGCTCGTGAAGAAGGGCCACGCCTACGCCACCGCGGACGGCTCCGTCTATTTCAAGGTCGGCTCCTTCCCCGGCTACGGCGCCCTCTCCCGCGTGAAGGAGCGCGAACTCCAGATCGGCACCGCGCTCTCGCACAAGCCGCAGACCGCCGACGCCGACGAGAAGGAGGATGGTTCCGACTTCGCGCTCTGGAAGGCCTGGAAACCGGAAGATGGCGACGTGAAGTGGCCCGGCCCCGCCGGCGCCGCCGCCGGCCGCCCCGGCTGGCACATCGAGTGCAGCGCGATGAGCCGCAAACACCTCGGCGAAACGATCGATCTGCACACCGGCGGCGAGGATCTGCTCTTCCCCCACCACGAGAACGAGATCGCCCAGACCGAATGCTGCACCGGCCACGCGTTCGCGCTCCACTGGTACCACAGCAAGCACCTGATGGTCGACGGCGCGAAGATGTCGAAGAGCCTCGGCAACCTCTACACGCTCGACGACCTCAAGGCCAAGGGCTTCACCCCGATGGCCCTGCGCTACGCCCTCCTCTCCGGACACCCGCGCAAGCAGCTCAACTTCTCGCTTGATGGACTTCATGCGGCGAACGCGGCGCTTTCCCGATTCGCGCATTTCGATGAACAGATCCGCACTAGACGTGATCCTCGTCCTGAAGAAGACTATCCTCCGTTCCAAGGCGACTGGGGCCCGTTCAAGCCCGCGTGGGATGCCCTCTGCGACGACCTGAATGTACCCAACGCGCTCGGCCACATTTTCAGCACCATCAATCGGTCCATCCTTAGTTTCGACGCAGAATCGGCGATCACCGCGGCGACAGCGTTCCGGAAAATCTGCTCAGTGCTCGGACTTGAGTTCTGGAAATGCGCCCAGACCGCGCCCGTCGCCGACGCCCCCGCCGAGGTGAAGGCGCTCGCGGAACAACGCTGGGCCGCCAAGCAGGCCAAGAACTGGGCCGAGGCCGACCGCCTCCGCGGCGCCATCGCCGCCCTCGGCTGGGCGATGCTCGACAGCAAGACCGAGTACAAGCTCGAGCCGGCCAAGAAGGCCTGACCCGGCCCAACCGCTCCGGCGCCGACCGGCGGCAAAGCGCCACCGAGAAGCGTCTTTCACCCGCGTCGCTTCGCGGTAACGTGCCGCCATGGCCGACACTCAACCGCCCCTCCGCGCCCCGCGCGGCCAGCTCGTCATCCGCACCATCGCCATGCCCGCGGACACCAACGCCGCCGGCGACATCTTCGGCGGCTGGATCATGTCCCAGATGGACATCGGCGGCGCCATCCTCGCCCACCAGATCGCGCGTTGCCGCGTGACCACCGTCGCCGTCGACGCCATGGAGTTCCACCACCCCGTGCTCGTGGGCGACACGATCGCCTGCTTCGCCGAACTGCACCGCGTGGGGCGCACCTCGATGCGCATCCACCTCGAGGTTTGGGTCCAACGCCACTTCGAGCGCACGGAGCAATGCGTCACCGAGGGAGCCTTCACCTACGTCGCCCTCGACCAATCCTGCCGCCCGCAGCCCGTTTACCGCGAAGACAACCCGGCGCCACCCGACCCGGGACCATGACGAGTCGGGCCGCCACACCCCAGCCGCACCACGAAGCTCCGCCTCCCAATCATCCCGCCGACGGTCCCGCGCTCAGCCCGCACCGGCTCGGACCGCCTCAGCTCATCGTCTGGATGATCCGCACAATCGGCAGGAACAGCGCGATCACGATGGTTCCGACCGTCAGCGCCAGGAAGACGATCAGCAGCGGCTCCAGCATCGCCGTGAGTCCGCCCACCGCGGTGTCGACCTCCTCGTCGTAGGCGTCGGCCACGCGCCCGAGCATCTCCGCCAAGGCCCCCGTCTCCTCGCCGACGGCGACCATCGTCACGAGCAGATCCGGAAAACGTCTGGCCGCCCCCAGCGCCGCCGCCACCGCCGCGCCCGACTGCACCCGCTCGCGCACCACCTCCAGCGCCGAGGCGAAGACCGCGTTGCCCGAAGTGTCGCGCGCCACCTGGAGCGCCTGCAGGATCGGCACGCCGTTGCCGAGAAGCGTCCCCAGCGTGCGCGCGAACCGCGCCACCGCGGTCTTCCGGCGCAGCTCGCCCAGCGCCGGCATCCGCAGCGCCACTTCGTCGAAGAAGAGCCGCCCGCGGGCCGTCGCCCGCACCGCGGCGCGCAGCGCGACCAACCCCGCCACCGCGAGCGCGATCCAGCCGATATGCGCCCCCACGAAGTCGCTCGCGGCCAGCACCACCTGCGTGAGCCCCGGCAGCGCCGCGCCGCGAAGCTGCTCCTGGAAGATCACCCGGAACTTCGGCACCACGAAGAGCATCAGCCCCGTCAGGATCAGCACGGTCACCGCCAGCACCGCCGCGGGATAGTACAACGCCGCCTTCACCCGCCGCCGGATGCGGTCCGCCTTCTCGAGGAACCGCGCGAGCTGCAGTAGCGCGACCTCCAGCCGTCCGCCCGCCTCGCCCGCGCGCACCATGCCGACATAGACCTCGGGAAACACCCGGCGGTGCCGCACCATCGCCTGCGACAAAGTCTCGCCCGCCACGATCGCCGCAGCGAGCTCCCCGATCACGAACCGGAACGCCGGCCGTTTCTCCTGCCGCTCCAACACCTGCAAAGCCCGCAGCAGCGGCAACCCCGCCTGCACCAGCGTGCCGAGCTGGCGCGTGAACTCGGCCAGCCCGTGCGCGTTCACAGCCGGCCCGAACCCGAGAGGCCGTCGCGTCGCCAAACCCGCGCCGCGCTTCGCACCTGCCGCGGTCCCTTCGACCTCCATGCGCATCGGGAACAGACCGCGCTGTTTCACCTCGACCACGGCGCGCTCCGCGGTGGCCGCCTCCAGCGTTCCGCTGCGCTCCCGGCCGCCCTCGTCGATCGCCGTGAATTCGAACCTCGGCATCCACGAACTGAATGCCGCGCTCCTCCGCCCATGTGAAGCGGAAACTCGCCGCGCGCCGCGCTCCGGGCTGGCGCAGCCCGGACTCCGGAGCACCCGGCCCTGGCTTCGATCCGAAAGCGCCAAACCGCGGAATCGGCTCAGTGCGCCCGGATCAGCTCGAGCAGCTGCCGGTCGAGCTGATGACCGCGGAACTTCTCGTACTTCACATCGGCGCGCCCGCTGTCGACCACGCCGAAGCCGCCGCGGAGATTCCACATCGCCCAGCCCCAGCCGGCTTCCTTCCAGAGGGTGAGCAGGTCGGTCATCCAAGCGAGCATCACCGGATGGGGCGTCCGGGTGAAGCAGCCCCACTCGCCCACATGCACCGGCACGCCGAGCTTCGTGAGCGGCTCCCACTTGGTAATGAGCTCGGCGCGGAGCTTCTCGCGATCCCAACGCACACCGCGGCTGTCGGTCATCGGCCACACCGGCGGCTCGGTCGACTCGAACTCGTTGGCGGGCACCCACGTCGCCGTGTAGTGGCTGACCATCTTCGGCAGATAGCCGCGCGTGCTCTGCACCAGCCCGAGATCGACCAGCCCCAGGACTGGAGTCTGCCCGATGTCGGCGCCGTCCGCCACGATCAGGCGCTGCGGATCCTCGGCCCGGATCGCGCCGACGAGCGCCCGCGCGATCGCCACATAGCGGGACTGGTCGGGCATGAACGGCGGCTCATTGAAGAGATCGAAGCTCAGCCGGTCGCTCGGGATCCCCTTGTAGCGTTTCGCGAACGTACGCCAGTGGTGCACGGCGGCGGCAAGCGCCTTCTCCATCGACTGGTGCGAGCCGCCGAACAGCTGCTCCGGCTCCATCTCGCGGCCGTTCACGCAGTAGCCGGGGATCCGGTGGAAGTTCAGGTTGATGTGGATGCCGAATTCCCGGCCCCACGCGATGGCCTCGTCGATCGGCGCCAGTGCCTTCTCGTCAATCTCCATCCAGTTCTGCGCGCTCGACCAGGCCCAGTACGACAGCGGGAGACGCGCAAAATCGAAGCCCCACTCCGCCATCCACTCGAAGTCCGACTTGCGGAAGCGTTGGCCGCGCCGGCCGCCCGTCAGTTCGGTGAGGTTGAAGCCGCGCCGACGCGGGATCGTCGGCTGGGCGACCGGGGTTGGAGCGACCGGGGCAGTCTCGGCGCGCAGGGTGGAAGCGAGAGCAAATCCGGCCGCCGCAGCGGCCGAAACACCAAGGAATTGACGGCGATTCATGTTATCCAGGGGGAAGGAGATTACGGG
>JAEXPG010000491.1 GCA_023447015.1 Verrucomicrobiota bacterium | reverse complement strand
AGCTCGGTGAGCCGGTGGGCGATCGCGAGCCCGAGGCCGGTGCCGCCGAAGCGGCGGGTGGTGGCGGCGGAGTCGACCTGGGAGAAGGGCTTGAAGAGCCGGTCCATGCGGTCGGTCGGGATGCCGATGCCGGTGTCCCGCACGCCGAGGTGGATCTGGGGCGGCTGGGAGGCGATCCGCTGGACGGAGACGAAGACCTCCCCGGCGCTGGTGAACTTGAGGGCGTTGCCGACGAGATTGAAGAGGATCTGCTGGAGGCGGATGGCGTCGCCGAGGAAGAGGCTGGGGACGTCGGGGTCGATGAGGAAGCAGAGCTCGAGGTGCTTCTCGGCGGCCTGCGGGGCGGAGAGGTCGAGGACGGTCTCCACGACGGACCGGAGGTCGACCGGTGCCTGCTCGAGCTCGACGCGGCCGGCCTCGATCTTGGAGTAGTCGAGGACGTCGTTGATGATGGCCAGGAGGGTGTCGCCGCAGTTGCAGATGGTGCGGATGTATTCGCGTTGTTCCGATGAGAGGTCGGTGCTGGCGAGGAGCTGGGCCATGCCGAGGACGCCGTTCATCGGGGTGCGGATCTCGTGGCTCATCACGGCGAGGAAGGCGCTCTTGGCGTGGTTGGCCGCCTCGGCGGCGCGCGCCTCCTCCTCCGAGGCCCGGATGGCGCGCTGGAGGCGCTGGTTGAGCTCGTCGGCCTTGGCCTTCTCGTCGAGGAGGCGGTCGGAGGCCTCGATGGCCCGCTCCTCGGCGAGGGCGGCGGAGCGGCGCAGCCGGTAGGTGAGCCAGCCGATCAGGAGGGACATGCCGGCGATGCCGGAGGCGGCGGCGACGGCGACCTGGCGGAAGGTGGTGAGGCGTTGCTCGAGATCCTTCGCCCACATGTCCACGCCGACGACGCCGACGAACTCGCCGCGGGAATTGTGGAACGGGGCGAAGGCGCTCATGTAGGCGCGCACGCGTTCGGGGACCGGACGGGCATCGGCCAAGGCGGTGCGCTCGGTGAGCGCCTGGCGGAGGGTGGCATCCTGTCCGGTGTACGGGAAACCGATGAGCGGCGGCGGATCGGTGTCGTCGGGCGGGCGGACGAAGTAGGCGGTGTCGAGGATGAAGGAGATCTGCCCGTCGTGGAGGGTGGCGGTGTAGATGTAGAGCAGGTCCTGGGTGGCGCGCTGCATCTTGAGCAGCGGTTCGAGCGCGCGCAGGTGCTGGGGCGAGCCGCTTTGGCCGGGGTCGACGAGGGTTTCATGGAGGTCGCCGTCGATCTGGATGGCGGCGGCCTTGGCGAGCTGTAGCAGTTCGGTGCGGACGGATTCGATCTGGGCGCGGCGCGCGAAGGAATAGGTGTAGGCGAGGACGGCGCTGGCGACGATCAGGACGGCGACGGCGACGAGAATGCCCTCGCGAACAGGGTGGATCTGGCGTTGGGGATGTTTGAGCACCGGGGTATTTGTCCCATCCATAACCGTGGATGGAAATGCAGGCGAGGTGGAGGGCAGGCAAGCGTTGCGTGCGCGGGGAGGCGGAACGGTTTGGAACCCCATGGCGCAGGCAAACGTCCGTTTGCACCCGGCCGTGGGACGCGGCTCGCGTGGGAGCCGGTCGGAAGCCCTGCCGGAGGAGCGGATCGAGCATGCCCCATTCGCTGGAGGCGGAGGTCCAACACTTCCGCCTCCGCGGGCTCGAACTGTGCTGGTGGCATGAAAAGACCCGCCGGGGGTGGCCGGCGGGTCGGGCGAATCGTTCCGTGGGCGGCGAGCGATGCCGGTTCCGGTCAGGAGGCGGGCGGTGCGTCCGGCGATTCCTCGTCGTCGTCGCGGGTGTCGACGATGCGGGCGACGGAGAGGAGCTTGTCGCCCTCGGCGAGGTCGATGAGCTTCACGCCCTTGGCGCCGCGGCCGGTCTCGCGGATGCCGTTGACCGGGCAACGCACGCTCTGGTTCTTGGCGGTGAGGAGCATGATCTCGTCGGTGTCGTGCACGCTGAGCGCGCCGGCGACGTTGGTCTTTCCGTCCTCCGGCAGGTCGATGGCGATGACGCCGGAACCGCCGCGGCGGGTGAGGCGGTAATCCTCGAACGGGGTGCGCTTGCCGATGCCGTCCTCGCGGGCGACGAGCAGGCGGGCGGTGGGATCGCAGACCTCGATGGCCTGGACGTAGTCGCCCTTGCGCTTGAAGCGCATGCCGGTGACGCCACCGGTGGCGCGGCCGGTGGCGCGCAGGCCGACCTTGACCTCGCCGGCCTCGGCCTCGCCCTCCTCCTTCGCGCCGGCTGGCGCCGGAGCTTCGGAGGACTCGTCGTCGGTGGCCGCGGCGGAATCGATCGGGCCTTCCTGGAAACGGACGGCAAGGCCCTGGTGGGAGACGAGGACGATCTCGTTGGTCCCCGTGGTGAGGACACCGCCCACGACCTGGTCGTTCTCGCGGAGGTTGATGGCGGCGAGGCCGCCCTCGCGCTCGCGGGTGGCGCCCTCGTACTCGGAGAGCATGGTCTTCTTGACGATGCCGCCCTGGGTGGCGAGCACGAGGAAGCGGTCGTCGGTGAAGGCGGAGAAGCAGACCATGGCGGCGATCTTCTCGCCCTCGACGAGCTTGAGGAAGCTGGTGACGGACTTGCCCTTGGCAGTGCGCACGCCCTCGGGGATGTCGTAGACCTTCTTGGCGTAGGATTTGCCGGTGGAGGTGACGAAGAGGATGTAGTCGTGCGTGGAGGCGGTGAAGAGATGCTCGACGAAGTCGGTGTCGTAGGTCTCGGTACCGATGATGCCCTTGCCGCCGCGTTTCTGGACGCGGTAGT
>JAEXPG010000474.1 GCA_023447015.1 Verrucomicrobiota bacterium | reverse complement strand
GGGTGTGGGGGTGTAGACGGGGATCGGATGCTGCTCGGAGGTCGCCTCGGCGAACGAGGTGAGCTTCTCGATGTAGCGGTCGCTCAGGATCGCGCCGCGGTTGAGCAGCGGTACCTCGTGGATCTTCGGCGGCGGATAGGCCTCGGCCAGCACGTCGAACAGGCGCAGCTGCGGCGAGGTTTTGCGGCGGAACGGGATCGGTTGCTCGATGGCGGTGAGACGCAAGGCGTGACCGGCGAGGTCGAGGTGGATTGGCCGGGCCTCGTCGGGCAAGGGAAGTCGTGTCCGATGCCGCTCGACGTATAGGCCGCGGGAGAGGAAGGGCATGAGGGTCTCGCAGGGGCGCTGGCGCAGCTCGGAGCGCAGGGCGGAGCTGACGATGGTGAGCGCCTCGGCGAGGAAGGCCTCCTTGGGTGGGTTGTTGGAGGCGCGGATATGGAGCGTCTTCTCGATGAGTTCCTTGACGACGGCCGGTTCCGCCTCGAGCACGAGGTCGATCCAGCGCTGCTCGTCGATGGCGATGAGGGCGACCCAAGCGGCGTAGGAGGTGCGGAAGGGCTGGGGGGGCTCCGGCGGCGTTGCCACGTGGACTTCGCCGAGGCCGAGCTGTTCGAGGGCGACGCAGGCGAGGGATCCGATCTGTTCCAGGGGGAGGGAGATCTGGGGTTTCTCCGGTTCGGCCGGTGGCGGCGCGGGGGGCTGCTCGCTCGAGCTGGGCGTGGCAATGAGTTCGCCCAACAGCTGGTGCCGCTGTGCCAGCGCCTCGAACTCGGCGATCTTGGTGCACAGTTCGGTCTCGTACTCGACCATGCGCTGGGCGACGCGGAGGCGGGCGAGCAGTTCGGCGAGGTTGAAGGGCTTGGAGAGGAAGTCGTCGGCGCCCGCGTCGAGACCGGCGACGACCTCGTTCTTGTCGTTTTTCGCGCTGAGCATCAGCACGTACGGACGGACCTTCAGGTGCGCCGTGCGGAGCTTGGCGCAGACTTCCGGACCGGACATGCCGGGCATCACCCAGTCGAGGATGACGATCAGCGGGGCGTTCTCGCCCATCAGGATTTCGATCGCCTGCTTCCCGTCCTCGGCGACGACGACTTCGTAGCTCGCATCCTCGAGGAACGCGCGCAGGACTTTGCGCGCGATGCGATCATCGTCGGCGACCAGGATTTTCATGGGGCGGGGCGAAGGGGGGAGGGCACAGCTGTACGGCAATCCATCGGCAGCTTGCCGGCCGCCTTAAGGGCGTGTCTGGGAAATAACACCGGACCGCCGCGTTTCCCGAACACGCGTGGGGATGGAGAACGCCCGCTTCCGTCGCACCGGCGGCGGTGTTTTTCGGTCCCCGGGAATCCGGGTTGAAAACACCGTGCGGCGAACCGTAACCTCTCGGGACACCTGCCGCCGGCCATGCCCGACACACCCAACAGCATCGATATCGACTACGTCGCCAACCTCGCGCGTCTCGCGCTCACGCCGGAGGAGAAGGCCACCTTCGCCCGTCAGCTCGGCGATGTGCTCGCCTACATCGAGAAGCTCAAGCAGGCCGATGTGAGCGGCGTCGAGCCGACCGCCCATGCCTTCGACGTGCACAACGTCTGGGCCGCCGACGTGCCTGCGCCGGGCCTGTCGGTCGAGGACGTGCTCCGCAACGCCCCGGCCGCCCGCGACAACATGATCTCGGTGCCGAAGGTCGTGGAGTAACCCACCGCCGGCCCCGCGAAGTCCGTCGCCCCGCGCTCCGCTCCCCGCCCGCCAACCCTTTTCCGCTCCTGCAATGTCGTCCGCCCTCGTTTTCCAGACTGCCGCCCAGCTCAGCGAACTGCTCGCGGCGCGCAAAGTCTCCGCCGTCGAACTCGCCCAGGCCTGCCTCGCGCAGGTCCGCGCCACCGACGGCCGCGTCAACGCCTTCCTCTCCTGCGACGAGGCCGACATCCTCGCGCAGGCCCGCGAGTCCGACACGCGCCGCGCCGCCGGCCAGACGCGCGGCCCGCTCGACGGCGTGCCGGTGGGCATGAAGGACGTGATCGCCGTGCGCAACCAGCCGCTCACCTGCGGCAGCCGCATGCTCGAGAAGTTCGTCTCGCCGTACGACGCCACCTCGGCGCTGCGGTTGAAGGCCGCCGGCGCGGTGCTCTTCGGGCGGCTCAACATGGACGAGTTCGCGATGGGCAGCTCGACCGAGAACTCGGCCTTCAAGACCACGGCCAACCCGTGGGACACCTCGCGTATCCCTGGCGGCAGCTCGGGCGGCAGCGCCGCGGCGGTCGCGGCGGGGCAGGTGCCGGTTTCCCTCGGCAGCGACACCGGCGGATCGATCCGCCAGCCGGCGTCGCTGTGCGGCATCGTCGGCCTGAAGCCGACCTACGGCCTCGTCTCGCGCTACGGTCTGGTCGCCTACGCGTCGTCGCTCGACCAGATCGGGCCGTTCGGCCGCACGGTCGAGGATGTCGCGCTCACGTTGCAGGCCGTCGCCGGTCACGACGAGAAGGACTCCACGTCGTTCCGCACCGAAATCCCCGACTATCGCGCCGCGCTCGCGCAGCGCCGCGGGCCGTGGAAGCTCGGCGTGCCCAAGGAATACTTCGGCGAGGGCCTCGCGCCCGAGGTGCGCGCCTCCGTCGAGCAGGCGATCGCCTGGTACCGCGCGCAGGGCTGCGAGATCCGCGAGGTCTCGCTTCCGCATTCGGAGTACGCCGTCGCCGCCTACTACATCATCGCCACCGCCGAGGCGTCCTCGAACCTCGCGCGCTATGACGGCATCCGCTACACGCACCGGTCGCCGAAGGCGACGGACGCCGTCGACATCTACCACCACTCGCGCGCCGAGGGTTTTGGCTCGGAGGTGAAGCGCCGCATCATCCTCGGCACCTATGTGCTCAGCAGCGGCTACTACGACGCCTACTACGGCCGTGCCCAGAAGGTCCGCACGCTGATCCGCCAGGATTTCCTGAACGCCTTCGGCGAGGTCGACGCGCTGCTCACGCCCACCTCGCCCACGGTGGCGTTCAAGAAGGGCGAGAAGACGGCCAACCCGCTCGAGATGTACCTCGCCGACATCTTCACCATCTCGCTCAACCTCG
>JAEXPG010000449.1 GCA_023447015.1 Verrucomicrobiota bacterium | reverse complement strand
GGTGTAGGCGGGGCTGCTCATCGGGGCGGAAGGAGGCGGGCGAGTTCGTTGACCAGTTCGCGTTCGGGGCGGTTGGGGCGGAGGAGGACGTCGACCCGGCGGCGGATTTCGGAGGGGATCTCGTCGGGGTTTTGGCCGGTGATTTCAAGAGCAATACGCAGGCGCGGTTGTTCGCGCCGGATGAGCTCGATGAGGCGCGGCAGTTCGGCGTCGGCCTCGGGCTGGTTGATGAAGAGCAGGTCGAGTCCGGCGCCCTTCTCGGCGAGGAAGACGCGGATCTCCTCGAAGGCGATGGTGGTGCGGACCTCCCAATCGCGGGCGCGCAGCGCCTCCTCGAGGCGCGCCGCCGGCATCTGGCCGGGGGTGTGGAGCAGCACGCAGGGGCGGCGGACGGCCGGCTCCTCGGCGGCGACGGGCTCGGCCTCCTCGGTCTCGACCGCGGGGGAGCCGTCGTCGTTGAGAGCGGCGATGGGCAGGAGGAGGACCATGTCGGTGCCGTTGCCGAGGCGGCTGCGGGCGCCGATGTGGCCGCCTTCGTTCTCCGCGAAGAGCTGGGCGGTGTAGAGCCCGAGGCCGGTGCCGCGGTCGCTCTGTTTGGTGGTGTAGAAGGGGTCGAAGATCTTGGAGAGCTTGTCGGGCGGGATGCCGCAGCCGGTGTCGCCGAAGACGAGGGCGGTGTACTGGCGCTTCCAATTCGGTGCGCTGCGGAAGGTGACGTCGGCGAAGTCGTCGCGGTGGGCGGGGGCGACAAGCTGGATGAGGATGCTGCCCTGGGGGCCCATGGCGTCGCGGGCGTTGATGGCGAAGTTGACGAGGGCTTGGCGGAAGGCGACCTCGTCGAGGTAGACGGGGATCTCCTCGGCGGGGAAGTCGGTGGCGAGCTTGATGCCCTTGGGGAGGATGGGGCCGATGAGCTCGAGCTGTTCGCGGGTGAGGCGGTTGAGCGAGTAGTAGTTGCGCCGGCCGATGGTGTCGCGGTTGAGGGAGCTGATCTTTTTGACGAGGAGCTGGGCCTGGCGCGCGTGCTCCTTGATCATCCCGAGGCCCTCGCTCATCGAGGGGTCGCCGGCGAGCTGGGCGTGGTAGAGCTCGCTCAACGAGTAGATGCCGGAGAGGAGGTTGCCGAAATCGTGGAGCAGGCCGCTGGTGAGGACGGCGAGCGTCTCCTTCCAGCCGTTCTCGTTGAGGCGGAGCTCGGCGACCTTCTGGCGGGTGATGTCGAGCCACATGCCGTCGCAGCCGAGCGGGAGGCCGCTGGCGGAGCCGGCGGGGTTGCGCACATCCATGATATGGCGAACCTGGCCGGTGCGGGCATGCTGGATGCGGTAGTTGAGGGCGAAGGGGCGGCCGGAGGAGTGGGCGGAGGATTCCTTGGCGTAGGCTTCGCGGTCGGACTCGTGGATGAGCTCCTCGAAGGCGTGGCCGTCCTTGCTGAGCAGGGCGGGGGAGAGGCCGGTGAGCTCCTCGAAACGCGGGCCGAGGTAGCTGAATGACTGGTCGCTGCGCCGGCTGAAGACGACCCCCGGGAAGCTCACGAGGTAGTTCTGCATGCGGCTCTCGAGCAGACAGTGGCGCAGGAACAGCTGGGCGAGCGATTCGGGGCGCTGGGCGAGGCCGGCGAACCCCTCCTGGCCGAGCGCGGCGGTGGTGGCGAGTTCGGGGACGATCGTGAAGACGTGACCATCCTCCAGCGCGACGCGGTGGAGGCGGTAGCCGAAGCTGGGAAGCTGTTCGTGCGGGGAGGGAAGGAAGAGGCTGTCGGGACCGTCGCCGGCGCTGGCGGGGAGGATCGATTGCCATCGCGGCTGGGCGCTGCGCAGCAGTTCGAGGAGGCTGCGGCCGACGATCTGTTCGGGTTCACCCCAAAGCGCCTCGGTGCCGATGATGCTGCAGCGCTGCACCGTCCCGGCGGAGTCGGTGATGAATTGCGAGAATTCGCAGGCGGGTCTGTGGGCGGCGCCGGATGCGAGTGGGGAAGCCGGCGAGGGCGAAGGGCTCATCCGCGCGCAAGGTTGCGTGCTTTCCCGCAAAAGGGAAGTACTCGTTGGATTTTTGCGCCGCGTTCAAACGCCACCGGGGGTGGCACGGCGGAGGGGGGCCGGGAACGCACTCCTAGTCGATGAGTTGCGCCACCGTGGTGAGGATCGCCTCGTGCATGCGGTCGAGCGGGACCATGCGCTCGGCTGCACCGATTTCATTGGCGGCGCGAGGCATGCCGTAGACGACGCAGCTTTCCTCGTTCTGGGCATAGGTGCGCGCGCCGCGCTGGCGGAGCTGCAGCATGCCTTCGGCGCCGTCTTTCCCCATGCCGGTGAGCAACACGGCGACGGTGTGCTTGGCGGCGGAATCGTCGACGGATTTGAAGAGCAGATCCACGGCGGGGCGTTGGTGCCAGACCATGGGTCCGCCGGTGACGCGGGCGATGTAGCGTGCTCCCTGCCGTTGGACCATGAGGTGGAAGTTGCCGGGCGCGACGAGCGCGAGCCCCGGCCGAAACTCGTCGCCGTCCTTGGCTTCGCGCACCTCCATCTGGCAAAGGGCGTTGAGGCGATCGGCGAAGGCCTTCGAGAACGTCGCCGGGATGTGCTGGACGATTGCGATGGGAGGGAGATTGCCGGGAAGGCGCTGGAGAACCTCACGGATCGCCTCGGTTCCTCCGGTGGAGGCGCCGATGAGGATGAGTTTCCGTGATCCCGGGGGCGGACCGCCGACAACCGGGGGTCGGATCACCGGAGCTCCCGTGAGAATGCGCCGGGCGGGGGGAAGGACGGTGCGGGATGATGCCGCGGGCGGAGCGCTGAACGTTGGCCGTGGTGGTGCCGGCAGCGCTTCTGCGGCGGGCGGAACTGTGCCTCCCGGTGCCTGGGTGTGGGTGGGCGCGGCGGCGGCGAGCGGTGCGGCGACGACGGTGGCCGCCGGCGGGCGGCGCAGCCTGGCCTGGGCGGCGGCCTTGACCTTGAGGATGAGTTGTGGGCCGAGATCGCCGATCGAGTAGGCGGATCCGGGTTTGCCGAGCACCTCGACCGCACCGTGCTGCATCGCTTCGAGCGCCTTCTGCGAGCCGGGTTGGGTGAGGGAACTCATGATGACGACGGGGAGCGGATGGCGCTCCATGAGGATGCGCAGGAAAGTCAGACCGTCCATGCGCGGCATTTCAAGATCGAGCGTGAGGACGTCGGGATTGAGGGAGATGATCTTGTCCTTCGCGATGTAGGGGTCCATCGCGGTGCCGACCACTTCGATCTCCGGGTCGGTGCTCAACGCATCGGTCACCATGCGGCGCACCGTGGCGGAGTCGTCGACCACGAGAACCCGAATTTTGCGGTTGGGATCAGAGGCCATGGAATGCAGCTCAGGCGGGGAGCTGGTAGATGGCCGGCTTCACCATTTTCAGCCGATGGTGGATGCCGGTGAGGCTTTCGGAGTGGCCGACCATCAGGTAACCGCCGCGGACGAGCCGTTCGGAGAGCCGGCGCACGAGCTCCTCCTGCGTGGGACGGTCGAAATAGATCATGACATTGCGGCAGAAGATGACCTGGAACAGCTCGTTGAACGGATAGGCCGGCCCGAGCAGGTTGAGATGGCGGAAGGTGACCCGGTTCGCGAGGTCGGGCTTCACGCGGAAATTTCCCTCCTGAGGCCCCATGCCCTTCTGGAAGTATTTCTTGATGAGTTCGGGCCGGACCTTGGCAACCGTCTCCTCGGGATAGATCGCCTCGCGGGCGCGCTTGAGGATGCGGGTGGAAATGTCGGTCGCCTCGAGCTGCCATTGCCAGCCGTGTTTGTGTACGCCGATTTCTGAGAGGAGGATGGCGATGGAGTAGACCTCTTCGCCGGAGCTGCTGGCCGCGCTCCAGACCCGGAAGGTGCCGCGCTGGTGGGTGGACTTCTCGCCCATGAACTCCGGGATGATGTGCTTCTCGAGAAAGTCGAAGTGCGCGGGCTCGCGGAAGAAGAAGGTGTGGTTCGTGGAGATGACGTCGATGAGGTTGCTCAACTCGTCGTCGCCTTCGGGCCCGCGCAGGAGGTCGCAATATGCGGTGATGCACGGCAGGTTGAGCGCCCGCAGCCGTTTGCCGATGCGCGCGGAAACCAGCTCCTGTTTGTCGGGGCCGAGGTTGATGCGGCTGTAGTCGTAGACCAGCGTGCGGATGAACTCGTAGTCCTCCCGTCGAATCATGGTGATGGTGGTGAGTTATCGGCGTACCGGACAGGGAATGAAGCAAGAGACGCGGGGGCTGGCTGGTTTTCTCCGCGGTGACGCCGAATGCGCACCGAGCCTCCTTCGGCAAAAACTGCCGACTCTGTCGTGCCGGTCGTTTGGACCTTCGCGGGAACAGGCATGAAACGCGGCAAAACGCTGATGGTTAGCATGCTGTGCCGGTGATGCCTCGCTTGGCACCGGCATTGCTAACCAACGCTCCGAATGATCGACGCGATTTTCAACAGCCAGAACTATCAGGTCGCCCGTCAGATGATGGATGCGACCGTTCTCCGGCATCAGGCGCTTGCCGCCAACATCGCGAACGCCGAGACCCCGGGCTACAAACGCGTCGACGTCGCCCCGAATTTCGCGGCGCAACTGCGGACGGCGCTCGAACGGGGCGGCACCGCCGAGTTGCGCAACGTTCGCCCGCAGCTGATCGACGATATCACCGCGAAGGCCGTCCGCCCCGACGGCAACAACGTGGAGATCGAGAAGGAGCTGCTCGCCCTCGGCCGCAACAGCACCGAGTTCAACTTCCTCGCCCAAGTCGTCAGCTCCGACATCCGCGGCCTCCGCATGGCCATCACCGGCCGTAGCACCGGCTGAGCAACGGCGGCCCATTGTTCCGAGTCCATAACCCCGAACCCCATCCACCGCCATGGACTTCATCCCCGGCATCGACGCCGCTTCCGGCGGGCTCCAAGCCCAGCGCACGCGGCTCGACGTGATCGCGCAGAACATCGCCAATGCCCAGACCACGCGCGGCGCCAACGGTCAGCCCTACGCCCGCCAGGTGGTCTCGTTCGAGTCGGCCCTCATCAAGCACATGGGCGAGAGCGCGGCGTCGCCCGCGTTGCGCGGAGTCCGGGTTTCGGGCGTCACCGCCGATCCGCGCCAGGGTCCGGTCGTGCACAATCCCTCGCACCCCGATGCCGACGCGCAGGGTTTCGTGCGCATGCCCAACGTCAACATGGCCATGGAAATGGTCGACCTCATCTCCGCCACCCGCGCGTATGAGGCGAATCTCTCCGTCGTGAAGGCGGGCCGCGACATGGTCACCAAGACCCTCGATATCGGCCGCTGAACCCCACCTCGGCTAACCCACACCCCACCGCGCCATGCTCAGTCCAATCGGCTCGTTCAATCCCATCGCCTCGCAGCCGACCGTCGCGCCGACCCGCCTCGACCGCGCCGCGTCGCCGGCGACCACGGCGAAGACCAACGAGCTCAGCGGGGCGCACCAGTTCGGCAATCTCTTCACCAAGCTCGTCGACGAGGTCGACTCCACCCGGCAGGCCGCCGCCGCCGAGACCCAGAAGGTCATGCTCGGCCAGTCCGACCAGGTCCACGGAGCGATGATCTCGCTGCAGGAGTCGTCGCTCGCCCTCAGCCTGATGATCGAGGTGCGCAACAAGCTCGTCGAATCCTACCAGGAGCTGATGCGCATGCCCGTCTGATGTTCTCCCTTTCTGAGCCCAGCCGACTCCCCGCATGAAGAACGTCCTCCAATCCCTCGCCGCCCTCTGGGGCCACCTCGGCGCCAACCAGCGTGTCTCGCTGATCATCGCCTCGATGGTCGTCGTGGCCGGTCTGGCGGCGCTCGTGAGCTGGTCCCGCCGGCCCGACTACCAGCTCCTTTACGGCCGCCTCGGCGAGAAGGACGCTGCCGCGGTCATCAGCTATCTCCAGACCAACAACATTCCGCATCGCATCGAGGCGGGCGGCGGTGCGGTCTTCGTTCCCGCCGAGCAGGTGCACCGTCTGCGGATGGACCTCGCCGGCAAGGGGCTGCCGAGCGGGGAGGGCGTCGGCTTCGAGATTTTCGACAAGGGCAACTTCGGCGTGTCCGACTTCGTCCAGCGCACCAACTACGCCCGCGCTCTCCAGGGCGAGCTCAGCCGCACGATCTCCCAGCTGGAGGGCGTGCGTGGCGCCCGCGTGCTGATCGTCCAGCCGGAGAACCGCCTGCTGCTGGTCGACCAGTCGATCAAGCCCAGCGCCTCCGTCTTCATCGATCTCGGCGGCGGCCGCATCTCGCCCGAACAGGTCAACGCCATTCGGCATCTCGTCTCCAACTCCGTCCAGGGGTTGCTGCCCGACGCCGTCGCCGTGGTCGACAACCGCGGCCGGGTGCTCTCCGAGGAGCTCAAGACTGATCCGCTGCTCACCACCGCGTCGAGCCAGATCAAGTACCGGCAGAGCGTGGAGGACTATTTTGCCCGCAAGGTCGAGTCGATGCTCGCCGCCGCTGTCGGTGCCGGCAACGCCGTCGTCCGCGTCTCGGCCGAGGTCGACACCGACTCCACGACGATCGCTGAGGAGAAGTACGATCCCGATGGGCAGGTCGTGCGTTCGCAGACCTCGACCGAGGACACCAGCAACACCTCCGAGGCTTCGGGGCGGGGCGGCGCGGTCGGTACCGCGGCCAACGTCCCGGGCGAGGCGGTCGCCGCCGCGGCCGGGACGGCCGGGGCCGGCCAGACGCGCACGGAGCAGAACCGCAAGAACCGCACGACCAGCTACGAGATCAACTCCACCCGCACCTCGATCACCCGCAGCCCGGGAACGGTCCGCTCCATCACCGCCGCCGTGTTTCTCAACCAGCGCCTCGGCACCGGCGCCACGCCGCAGCCGCAGCCCCGCACGCCGGAGGAGCTCAACAGTCTGCGCCTGCTCGTGGTGAACGCCCTCGGCGTGAAGCTCGCCGCCGGCCAGTCCGCCGAGAGCGTGGTCGCGCTCCAGGAGGTTGCCTTCCCGGCCGAGCCGCTCGCCGCCCAGGCCGAGCAGATCCGCCAGCAGAACAAGCTGCAGCCCTACATCGACATGGCGGTGCGCTTTCTGCCGATCGTCGCCGCGGGCGTGCTGATCCTCTTCTTCATCCGTCGCCTCGGCCGCGAGAAGCCGGAGGCGGTCCCGGTCGAGTTGCTGCGCGAGTTGCCCGCCTCCGAGCAGCAGCGGGCGCTCACCGGCGCCTCGGGTGCGGTCACCCCCGAGCTGATCAACGAGCTGATCCGGCAGAAGCCCACCAACGTGGGCACCGCGCTGCGGGACTGGGTCGCCATCAACAAGCAGACCTGAGCTGAGCCATGGCCAACACCGCCGCCGCCTCCGAATCGTCCGCCGCCTCCGCCCTCCCGGTGCAGGACTACGAGAAGTTTTCCCGCGCGAAGAAACTGGCCATCTTCCTGGTGACGATCGGCCCGGAGTCGGCCGCGGAGCTCATGAAGCATTTCGACGACAACACCGTCGAGGCCGTCACCAAGGAGATGACGCAGCTCGGCCTCATCCCTGTCGAGCACCAGCAGTCCTCGATCCGGGAGTTCAGCAGCGTGATTCTCGAGAGCACCAAGGGCGTGCTGGGCGGCAGCCCGTTCGCCCAGCGCACGCTCGAACTGGCGAAGGGCGACTTCAAGGCGGCCTCGATCATGGGCCGCGTCGGCCCGAGCGGCACCTCGATCGATGTCATCAAGGACATCGCCGAGATGGAGGGCCGGCAGATCTGCAATCTCATCAAGAACGAGCAGCCGCAGACGATCGCCTTCGTGCTCTCCTACCTCGAGACCCCGAAGGCCGCCGAGATCCTTACGATGCTCAGCCCGGAAATGCGCGAGGAGGTGGTCGAGCGCCTCGGCACCATCGAGAGCACCTCGCTCGAGCTGGTCGGCAAGGTCGTGCGCAGCCTTGGCAAGCATTTCGATGTGAAGGCCCGCCCGACCTTCCACCGCAGCGGCGGTGTCCGCAGCGTGGCGGATGTGCTCAACGCCCTCGACAAGGACATCTCGAAGTCGCTGCTGGCGAAGATCGAGGAGCGCAACGCCAACCTCGGCGCGGCGGTCCGCAAGAAGATGTTCGGCTTCGAGGATCTCAACCGCATGAGCATCCAGGACCTGCAGCGCATCATGCGCGAGGTGGATTCCTCGAACCTCGCGGTGTCGATGAAGTCGGCCAGCGAGGCCCTGCGGACCAAGATCTACGCGGCGATCTCCAAGCGCGCCGCCGAGAGTCTCAAGGAGGAGATTTCGATGCTCGGTCCGGTGC
>JAEXPG010000371.1 GCA_023447015.1 Verrucomicrobiota bacterium | reverse complement strand
CCCGTGGTGGAGCCCGACACGAATCTCTTCGAGGTGATCCGCCTGCTCGACGAGCACGAGCGGCTCCGGGTGCCCGGTCCGGAGGGGGCGGAGGGCGTGATCACCCGCGCCGATCTCCAGAAACTGGTGGGCCGTACCTGGCTGTTCGGCATGGTGGCGTTCATCGAGATCGTGCTGACGACGCGCATCGCGCGGCGCTGGAGCGAGGCGGAGTGGTCGGCCAGGCTGCCGGCCGGCCGGCTGGAGAAATGCCGGCAGGTCCTCGAGGAGCGCCGGCGGCGCGGTCAGGCGTGCGAACTCATCGACTGCCTGCAGCTGCCCGACAAGGCGCAGATCCTCATCGACGACCCGGAGGAACTCGCGCTGCTCGGGTTCACTGCCAAGACCCCGGCGAAGCGGGCGACCGGCGCGCTTGAGCTGCTGCGCAACAACCTGGCCCACTCGCAGGAGATTGTCGCCGAGAACTGGACCCAGATCGCGAATCTCGTGAAGCTCATCGAGCGCACGCTCGAGGCGGCGGTGCCGTACGGCGGGTGAGGGCGGGCGTGGGCGCGATTCCGCGCCGGCCCGGCGGTCTCCTTCCGGTCATTCCGCCCCCGCGGGGCGGGCATCGGTGGCCGCGGCGGCGATCCGTCCGGCGATCTGGGCGGCGGTCGCCTTGGCGTCCTTCTGCAGCGAGTTCCGGTTGAGCAGGAATTTCGCGCCCGCGACGTAGGGGTTGAGCGTGAGCACGGCACCGGGGCGCCGGCCGCTTTCCGCCGCGGTGCCGAAGGTGTAGATCGGTGCGTCGGCGCCGGCGGCGAGGTCGCTGACGGCGATGATCAGCTGCAGCTCGGTCTTGCCGGAACCGAAGCCGAGCGCGGCGCGTCGGAGGCGGTTGCCCTCGTCGGCCTCGACGAAGACGCCGCGCACAAGCCAGCCGGCCCGCGGACGGGGGCCGGTGGGATCGAGGCGCTGCGCAGTGACCCCGGCCTTGGCGAGATGGTCGACGATGCCGGTCACGAGCGTCTCGACGAGTTGCGCTTCCGTCGCCGCGGGATCTTCGGATTCACCCCGGAGCCGGCGGCCGAGCCGGCCATCGCGCATGCGGTGCTGCTGCTCCGGTTCGAGTGGCGCAGCACCGAGTTCGAAGTCGGCGACATACACGATGGAGGGACGGCTGGCGGGCCAGTCGGCCGGGCGGGTTACCGCGGTGGCGGTGGTCTGTCCGAAGACGGCGGCGGTCGGCAGGAGCGCGCCCCAAAGGAGGCAGAGCCGGAGCATTGAGTTCATCATGGGCGGATTGAGCCGGACATCGGCGGATTCGGCGGGAGCCTAGAAATCGAGACCGAGGAGAAAGCGCCATGCGGAGTAGTCCTCCACGCGGATGTCGGGCTCCTTGCGACGCACGTCATGGCGCAGCGCGAGCACAAGGTTCTCCGTGAACTTCTTGCTCAACTCGAACTGGTTCTCCCAACCCATGTGGCCGCCGGCGATCGAGAAGTAGCGGATGCCGCGCTCGGTCAGCTTCACGTTCCACGGCAGCCGGAACTCCGCCTCGATGAAGACGGACTCGACGTTGCGGGTCAGGTGCGTCGCGGCGCTGGTGTTCCAGACGTCGTACCAGTTCTCGGCGAGACCGATGCGGAATTTTTTCCCCGGGCGGTCCCAGACGGTGATGCCGCCGCCGACCTCGTTCTGGAGCAGGAAGTAGTCGGCATCGCGGCCCTGGTAGGTGTAGTTGCGGTTCCACTCGGCCGAGGGGTGCACGATGGTGAACCAGCGGGTCGAGAGGTCGTGGCGCCAGTAGGCGCCGCCCTTGGTGAGATCGGTGTTGGTCTTCTCGTCGGTGCTGCTGAACTCGTAGCGCGCGTCGAAGCGGAGTTCGTCGCCGACCCATTTGCGCTCCATGCGGCCCTCGAGGACTTCGCCGTGGCGCTCGGTGGTGTCGCTCACGACCTCGGAGGAGAAGGCGATGCGGCCGTGCCAGGGACCGAAGTGGCGGCGGAGGGTTCTGCCGAGGCGGCCGATGGTGCGGCGTTCCTCGGCGAGCTCGGCGTCGGGCTTCTCTTCCGGCGGCACGGTGGCCGCGGCGGTGGGTGCGATGGCCGGGCCGGGCTCGGTGTTGGGTTGTGCGCCGCCGCGGATCACCTCGGCTTGGGTGGTGGGCACGCGCAGTTCGCCGAAGCGGTTGGAACGGAAAACAATGGTGCCGCCCTCGGTGGCGATGAGGCGGCCCTGGACCCGGTCGCCGTCCTTGTAGACGAGCACGTCGGTCGCCGCCGGCGCGGCACGGAGGGCGGGCGCGAGGGCCGGCCACGCCATGATCCAGAACAGAAACAGCAGCGGGACGCGGGAAGGGCGGCGGGTGGGCGGTGGCATGTCGGGAAAGGGACCGTGAACAACGACGCGGGGTTCCTCCAGTCGGTTGCAGCGAAGGTGTGGTGCGCGGAACTGCCGACGGGCACCCGCCAAGGGGCGGAATCCAGAAAATGCCCTGCGGCTGAACGCCGCAGGGGCGGAGGGGGCGGGCGCCCGCCGATCACGGACGGTGCCGGCGCGGGGAGAGCAGGCTCAGTCGTGCTCCGCGGGGGACGCGGGCGGCTTCGGGGCATTGGCGAGGAGGCGGAAGAAGACGGGCACGAGCAGCACGGCGAAGATCGTGGCGGCGCGCATGCCGCCGAACCCGCCGATGCCCATCGAGACCCGGCCGGGGG
>JAEXPG010000356.1 GCA_023447015.1 Verrucomicrobiota bacterium | reverse complement strand
GCCAAAGACCGCTGGGTGTATTCGGGAGCTGATCGAAGACCAATTGCCAGTCGGCCCCGGCGTTGAGGGATCGCAACACCTGGGTGCCACGCACCGGATAGTCGTAGTCGCCGACGGAATAGATGGTCTGCGAATCGTTTTCGGCCATTCGCAGGAAGCGGGTGCCCCACTGGGAGGTTCTGGTGAACGGGGCAGTGTCTTTGCTCACCCAAATGAAGCCTGACTTGCTATAGACCAGTTGTTTCCGCTCAGGAGTCAGCTCGTTGTACTTTCCGTCATATTCGGAAACCCAGGTGCACGCGTTTGCGCCATCGCCATCGACCAGGGCCAGAACCCGGCCGCTGGCATCTCGACCTCCAGCGAATGCGTGGATCGGAAGCATTGCCGGCACATGGTATTCCAGAAACGTCGCACCATGATCGAGCGATCGGAACAAGGCCTGCTCGTTCGCATGGTAGATCACGTGCTCCGGCGTGCCGAGATCGATGAAGGTGCCCTTGGCGGATCCAGTCATCCCCGCGCCACGCTGCCAGGTGACGCCCTTGTCCTGGCTTCGGAACACGCCCATGGTTGTGCAGGCCAGAATGAAATCTGGGTTCTCACTGTCGCCGTACCAATAGAGGATGCGTTCGTCGGCAAGCAGCGGGATGGGGGTTCTGTTCCACGTGATGCCGGTATCGGTGCTGCGGAGCGGGTTTCGTCCCTCGTTGGCGAAGAAGACGACACTCGGGTCGGCGGAGAATCCAAAATAGCCGGCATTGCTGGTGGTGGAGGTGGTCCAGGCCTGGCTCTGGTCGATCACCTGCCAAGAGCGGCCCTCGTCGGGGCTGCGATAGATGACGCCCATATCCGTTCCGATGAACCACAGGGGCGAATAGGGGCTCATGGAAATACTGATCATGCCGCCGCCACCACCGATGCCGACCGAGGTGTAGTGCCGATCGGGGATGGGTGAGAACGGGAGCTGATACCCGGCTTTCGTTTGGACTTCGAGCGATTGGGATCTCGGGCTTTCGATGTTTTGATCGTCGAGTGCCGAGACCTGGTAGCTGTAGCGTGTGGAGGCGCTCAACCCGGAGTCCACGAAGTGTGGGGTGGGCGTGGTGCCCAAGAGAACCCCGTTTCGGTAGACGCGGTAGCCGACGACCTGCCCATCATCGAGCGAGCGGCGCCACGCAATTTCGATCACGGAGTCGGTCGGGGGCTTGTTGGAAAGACCACCTGGGACGCTTGGCGGAAAGGGGGTGCTGCCAAAGCAGCCGATCTGGGGGCTTTGGTCGGCCGGGTCACCCGCGCTCTGCAACAACGGATTGGTTGGGCGAAAACCTTCACGCACCCACGTGATCAAGCTCCCGATCTGTCTTCCGGATCCGGTGCGTTGGATCTTCGTGGCTGGATCAAATCCGTTCTTTGCCAGAAAGGCGGCAAGGGTGCTTTCCATGTTCCCCGCTCCGCCGACGAGACGGTTGTACGAGAAAAGCGAGCGGGACGGATCGACATACAGCGGATCGACGCTCAGGTCGTGGTCCCGGCCGTTTGCCACCGTCACAACATTGTAGGGGGTGTCGACGTTGAAGAAATCGTTGTAGTCGGAGTATTCGATTCTTTGGGCGGAGTCGGGAGAGCTATCGGCGATGCCGTAGCGTACTCTTCCGGGAGCCCCCGTCACGAGGTTGTTGGCCAGAACAATGCCGCCCCCGGTCGCATCGCCGTCCTCAGCGAGGAAGAGGAGGCCATCCGAGATTCTGTAGGTCCCGTAGCAGGTGTTGTTTTTCACCACACAAGGGCGGATCACTTGGTCGCCCACGTTGTTTACCAACGAACCAGAACCCAGGAGAAGATTGTTGGTGATCCGCACCGGGATAAGGGGGGATGCATTCAGGAGGTTCGCACCGTTGAAATTATAGACCACCTCGAAGGTATTGTTCGTGAAGAGCATGGGCTCTGGCGAGGGGAGTGATCCGGCAACGGCGGTAAGGGAGATCGGGTGCGGATTTGGGGTGTCGAGATAGAAGTAGTTGTTGTGCAGCCGAGACGGGCCATCGGAGACACTGAGCTGCACCAGTGCGCCGCCGGTGGGACAGCGGGGACAAATGAACAAGTTCTCCCGGATGTCGTGCCCGGCGCTGGACCAGAAGCCATACGTTCCGCCGAGCGCGAGGTTATGCAGCACATTATCCTCGAAGACGGCGCCGCCTCGTTGGTTGACCCGCAGGTAGGTCATCGCGGCGGAGGAGAAGGTGCAGCTACGGAAGGCGAAGTCAGCGGTTGCGATCCCCACGGCGCCCGTGCACGTGATTGCGTTGCCGGTGGCCGTGAAGTCTCGGAAATCCACCCGCTCGAAAACCACCTCAACATTGGCCGGTGTTTTGTTCGTCACGCCCAGGTTGAGAGCCGTCAGCCCTTGGAATACGGAATCCCGCACGCGAGTGTGGCCCTGTTCGGCCATCTCGACGGCCACGGTCCCGCTGGTTTGGAAGCTGACATGTTCAACGTCGAAGACTTCAGCGATGGTTAGGTTGCCAGTTCCGTTGAGCACGGCCCAATGCGTTGGGCTGGTATCGGAGTAGAGGCCTTTGCATCGGACGTTGGCTGTAAGCGTGATGGTGTGGTCGGCCTTGATCAGAACATTGCTGGTCGGCCCGGGCACACCCCCGCCGGCCCATGTCGCAGCAGTTTCCCAATCGCCGCTGGCGGCAGAAACGAAATCGATGGGCTGGTCAGCGGTGCTGGCGGCGCCGGAATCGATCGCGCCGGAGGTAAGCAGGACGACGAGGGCGAGGAGGGATCGGGGCCTATTCATGAGAAGGGAGTGGCAAGCGGAGGGGAGTGACGGTGCCCGGAGGTCGGTTGCACGGCGCGCTGAAGACGGAGGTCGGTGGATGTGCGGAGCCGCATGCGGTAGCCGAGGGAATGGAGGTGTCGGAGAAACGTCCGTACCTCACGGGGTCGTGACGCGCAGGCGCAAGAACCGGCGGGGGGCGTTGCCCATCGCGACGGCGTCTTGGGCCGTGATGGGGCCGGAGCCGGCGGAGTAGGTGCAACCGGGCACGACGGTCCAGGTGGTGAGGTCGGTACTGCTTTCGAGCGTGTAGGTCAGGTCGGCCGCGGTGGTGCGGCGGGGGAAGGTGAGCGTGAGGTAGGTCGCGCCGGCGGAGGTGGCGGAGCCGAGCGTGATCGGACTCGCGACGAAGCCGCGCGCGGGGAGGGCGAAGGCGTAGCGGGCGAAGTTGGCCAGACCGCAGCCGTCGGGATCGGCGTTGGGGCCGGAGACGGCGTCGTTGGTGAGATCGGCGCTGGTGAAGTTGGCGGTGCGCCACGCCGCGTAGGTCTGTGGCACCGGTGCGACGTATTCGAACGCGCCGAGATCGGGGGCGGCGTCGCGCGCCACGAGGTCGAAGTCGGTGGTGACGGAGGCGAGCACCGCGCCTTGCCCGATGGCAGTGGCAGCCGAGGCGGCGAGGTGGAAGTCGCCGCCGGCGACGTTCACGAAGAGCGCGGCGGAGACGTCGCCGAGGAGGTTGTGGTGGGCGGTGGCACCGGTGACGAGCCTGGGCTGGCCGCGGATGAGGTTGTTGGCGATGTCGAGGTCCTCGACGATATCGCTGCAACGTATCCCGCGGGCGGAGGCGGAGGTGACCCAGGCGGTGTTGTGGTAGATGCGGCAGTGGTGGGTGCGGGCTTGCTCGATGGACTCCCCCGTCGTGAGACCGGCGCTCCGGCCCATGACGATGAGGTTGTTGCGGGCGAGGGACCAATGCGCGTGGTTGTCGGTCGAGCCGCCGGGATTGCCGAAGGCGATGCCGCGGTCGCAGCCGGAGATCAAGTTGCGCTCGACGACGGCGCCGCGGGTCTGGTGCCAGAGGAAGACGGCCGCGCGGCCTTCGCCGGTGCGGCCCATGACGTTGATGAAGTCGTTGTCGGCGATCTCCCAGTTGCAGAGGCCCATCATGTCGATGGCGGCGATGTAGTCGCCGCTGTACGTACCGTAGTCGGGCGGGAGGGCGGTGTTCTCGAAGTGGCAGCCCTTCACCCAGCCGCGGTGGACGAGATCGCCGGCGTTGGCGATGGAGCCCTTGATGCAGCGCATGCCGATCGCGCGGAAATGGCAGTTCTCGATGCGGATGTCGGACGGCACGGGGGCGAACGAGGCCTCGAGCTTGAGCGCGTAGGCGCCGAACTCGGCGAACGTGAGGCTGCGGACGGTGACGCGCGCGCAGCGCTCGAGCCAGAGCCCGTCCATGTTACTGGCGCGGAGGGTGAAGCCGGCGCCGCGCAATGTGACGGCGGCCGGGTTGTCGGACGCCGAGCGAATGGTGATGTCGTTGACGTCGGAGAGCCTGGCCCAAGTGGTGCCGTCGGAGTGGCTCGTGGCGGCGAGGTCGTAGAGGCCGTCGGCGAGCAGGATGATGTCGCCGTTCTGTGCCGCGGCGAGGGCGGAGCGCAGCTGGGAGGCGGTGGTGACATTGACGGTGCGCCGGCGCAGCGGGGCGTCGTCGACGGTGACGACGACATCGTCGGTGTAGGTGGAGCCTCCGGACGTGACGGTGCAGCGGAAGGTGTAGCTGCCGCCGGAGGTGAAGTAGGCGGCGGAGTGCGGGTTGGTCGGGTTGACGATGCTCGCGGTGGCGGGGCCGGAGACCTGGGCCCAGCGCAGCGCGGTGCCGGTGTTGAGCCCCGGGAAGGTGGCGTCGAGGCACGCGCCTCCGGCGAGGGTGGTGCTGGAGTCGGCGCCGGCGTAGAGCGTGGGCGTGGGGGTGGTGACGGCGGCGGGAGGGGTGGCCGGGCCTTCGTTGCCGGTCGCGTCGACGGCGGAAACCGCGTAGCTGAAGGACGAGGCGACCGGCAGACCGGGGTCGGTGAAGGTCAGGCCGGAGGTGGTGGCGAGGAACGCGCCGTTGCGATAGATCCGATAGGTGGCGACGCCGACGTTGTCGGTGGCGGCGGGCCAGGCGAGGGACGCGGAGTCGGAGCCGACGAGCGTGGCGGTGAGCCCACCGGGGGCCGTGGGCGGCACGAGGTCGACGGTGGTGGCGTAGCGCAGGCGGAGGGTGGGGCGGAGGGTCGCAGCGCCGTTTTCGCGGGACAGGATGGTGAGGCTGAGGTTGCGGTTGCGGTGCTGGAACATGACGCCGTGGTTGGCTTCGGGGTGGGCGAGCCAGTCGCGGGCGAGCGCGGTGACATCGGCCTCGATGGTGGAGGTGCCGGTGGCGAGGGTGCCGGTCGCCGCCGCGGTGGTGGCGTAGGTCGGGGCGGTGGCCCAGGTGACGCCGGAGGCATCGTCGAAGCCGCTGCCGGTGCCCTCCGTCCACGCGGAGGTTACAGAGAAGATTTCCCAGGGGACCGCGGCGGTGACCGCGGTATTGGCGTTCAGGATGAGAGTGGCGGATTCGAGGTTCGCCGTCGGGACGCCGGTGAGGTTGAAGGCGAAGAGACCGCGGCTGAGGCCGATCGTGGTGTCGTTGTAGACGTCGAGGGTGAAGGCGGCGCCGTAGTTGTCGTTCCCGCGTGAGCGGACCGTGATGAACGTGTCGCGGTGTCCGGATGTGGTGCCGGTCTCATGGCGGAGCTCGAGCGTCGGCGCATCGGTGGCGCGGACGCAGTAGTGGGCGGCGGGACCCCAGCCGGCGGCGCTGTTGGCCCGGACGTGGAAGTACCAGGTGCCCGGCGCGGTGACCGCGGAGGTGACGGAGTTGGCAGTGGTTTCGGCGACGGTGTCGGGCTCGGTCCAGGGCGACTGGTCGATCGACCAGCTGTAGGCGGTGGGCGCGGGGCCGGAGTCGTGGAGGAACGAGAAGGCGGGAGCGAGGGAGCTGGTCAGGACTTTGTACGGGTGGGTCGAGGAGGTGACGACAAGGATGGGCAGGTTGGCGCCATCGGGGGCGCCGTTGTCGAAGACGACGGCGCGGAGCTTCTCGGCCATGTCGACGGTGAGCATGGAGCGGAGGTTGGCCCCGCAATCGCGTTGTGGGATCTCGGTGAGATCCCGGGGGGAGTGGTTGTATGAAAGATGGATGCCGTCGGCGTGCATGAGGATCGACCAGTCGGTGGGGTGCAGGGCCATCATGACGCCGTGAAGATCGACCAACGGAATGTGCATGCGCGCGGCGACCTGTGGGATGACCGCGTTGGCTTGGTCGACGCGATCGAGGTAACCGACTCTGGGCGGGATGGTGCTCAGCACCGGTACGATGCCCGCATCGAGGTTGATCTGGACCAAGCGCTCAAGCCGGCTAGCGAAGACGGCAGGATTCCAGGTCGCGTCCGTGATGTCGTTGGTGCCGTACATGGTGAGCGACCAGGATGGGTTGGCGCGGAGGATGGCGTCGTCGATGGCGCCGAGGGCGTCGTCGACGCGCCAGCCGGAGTTGTTGCAGTAGTTGCCGCCCTTGTTGCGCGAGAGGGGATTGTCGGCGGAGTTCCAAGTCGCGCCCATCCAGTAGAGAGTTGGCAGGTAGTCGTGTCCGTCGGCCGGCGGGACTTCGATCAATGTCCAACTGCCGAGATTACCGAGGTAGGTCTGGGTGTCGGTGATACTGTCGCCCCACTGGCCGAGGAGACCGGGGGTGCGGCCGAGGGCGTCGCCGCGGAGCTTGATGGCGCGGAGGTGCGCCTTCATCTCCGGCGTGATCGGGCTCACGAAACCGCGGCGGATGGTGTGGACGCTCTCCTGGGCGAAAGCGGAGGAGGCGAGCGCGAGGAGGAGTGCGGCGCAGGCGAGGAGCGGACGGAGGAGTCTCATGATGAATGATGGAGGTTTTGCGCGGCGCAAAACCTGAGGCGCCTGGCGGCGCGGTGAGGAGGGTGGGAGGTGAAAACGGAGGTAGGAGCCTGCTTGCAGGCGATCTCGGTGCGGGGGTTTGCCTCGATCGCGGAATCGCCTGCAAGCAGGCTCCTACCTCGGAATGGTTACGGGTAGGTGGTGACGCGGAGGCGGAGGAAGCGGCGCGGGGTGGTGCCCATGGCCACGGCGTCTTGCGCGGTGATTGGGCCGGCGCCGGGACCGTAGGTCTGGCCGGGGACGGCGGTCCAGGTGACGAGGTCGGTGCTGCTCTCCACGATGTAGGTCAGGTCGGTCGCGGTAGTGCGGCGCGGGAAGGTGAGCGTGAGGAACGTGTCGGTAGCGACCGTGGTGGTGCCGACGGTGACGGGATTCGCGACGGCGCCGCGGGCGGGGAGGGCGAAGGCGTAGCGTTGGAAGTTGGTGACACCAGCAGCGTCGGGATCGGCGTCGGATCCGGAAATCGCGTCGTTGGCCAGATCGGCACCGGTGAAGTTTTCCGAGCGCCAGGTATCGTAGGTGTCAATGGGAGGCTGGACTGGCGCGACCACGATGGTGGCGTAGTTCGGGAGACGCGGGATCGTGAGGCGCGGGAGGATGAACAGGCCGTAGGGACCAACCTGCACGGAGCCCGAGCCGAGTGACAGGCCGGTGGGATCGGTGGCCTGCCAGCGGCACCACGAGCCCGCTGCGGGATGGAAACCTTGGAGACGGCGCGGAGCGATATCGGCAGTGGCGCCGGTGGCAGGGGAAGCGCTGGAGAGTGCGAGGCGGAAAGAGAGCGACGCGATGGTGTCGACGACCGTAGCAGTGTCCCAGGTGAGGTACTGGTTGATTTGTCCCACGAGGGCGGTGGTTTCGGGCGAGGTTCCGAGGTCGCCGTCGAGCGAACAGTTCGCCGCGGTCGGGACGAATTGATTGAAGCGGAACTGGAGCGTCGAACTGCCCCCGGTGAAGCCACCGAGCTGCTCCGGTTTTTCGTTATGGCCACGTTGGCCCCAGTAGAGATTGAAGCCGCGGTGGGTGTCACGCAGGGCTTGGACCATGTCCCACGCCTGGGGCCAGCCGATGTCGGCGTCGGTCGGGCTGTTGGCGAATGTGATCCAAGGTGTGTCGACGGAGCGGTGGGTGACGAGCCACTGGGAATTGTCCCAGTAGTCCCAGACGTTCACGTTGTCGGCGGCGGTGACCAGCGGGTAGCCGAAGCGTTGGAGGATGGTGTTGTCGTTCCGGCAGGTCTGCTCGGGTGTGCCGTAGACTTTCGCGAAGCTGTTGACGAACTTGGTCGAAGTCTCCGCCGGGGTGTGGACGCCGACAGCGGAGATGATGCCGGAGAAGATGTGGCCACTGCGCATGCCCCACATGGAGGCGCCGGAGCCGCCCATCGATTGGCCGTGGAGCAGGATCTTGTTCCGGTCGATCGTGAAGCGGGCGTCGACGAAATCGTTGAGGAAGGAAAGCAGGCGGGCCTGCGTGAACGGCTGCACGGAGCCGGCGGAGAACGGCTTGATTGTGCCGAAGTTCTCGTTGTAGGCGGTCCACCAGTCGTAGGGAAACTGGTTGGTGGAGACGTGAATGGCGCCCTTTTCGGCGTCGTACCATTTGATGAAGCCCCAGTTGAGGTTGCCGCCCCAGCTGTGGAGGGCGAGGCTGACGGGCGCGGGGGAAACGCGGGCGGCGGGTGGCGGCTCGCAGACCAAGTAGTCGAACGGCGTGCTCGGGATGTTGCAGTACGGCGGCGCTTCCCAGCGCACGTAGTAGTGTTTGGTGGCGTGGGTGACGGAGAAGAAGGAGGTGTCCTCCATGCGGAAGCGTTCGAGCACCATCCCGGGGCCGGCGCTCTCGGCGACGGCGGCGGTGGCGTTGGTGCCGACGGCGAGGGTGGAGAGGTCCTCCTGACCGTTGACCATGCGGCTGACGAAATAGTAGGCGGTGGTGGGCGCGGTGCCTCGGTAACGGTTGACGTAGATGCCCGTGCCCGGCGCGGCCAAGGTGAGATCGGCGACCGGAAGGAGCGGCACCACGGTGGTGCCATCGAGGACCCTTGGCCCCCCGACTCCGTAATAGAAGAAGTCCCAACAGGAGAGCGATCGGATCTCATCGACCAGCTCCGCGCCGACGAGGTCGGCCGGGGTGGTGAGCGGCGTGGTCGAACGGTAGATGCGGTAGCGCACTTCCGCGGTGGCATCGAGGGAGTTGATGATGGTCCTGAGGTCGGCCCAGTTCGGGGCCGGGGCGGTGACCGGCGAGTCGATCTCCGTGAACGTGACCATGGTGTCGCCTTGGCGGCAGACGGCGGCGACGCCCGTCACCGCCGGCATCGGCGCGGGCAGCGCGCGGTCGCAGGTGACGCTGAGAGTGAGCGGGTATTGCGGCCAGCCGATGTGCTGGAGGCGCAGCGACAAGCGGCCGGCGGCAATGGCGGCGCGGACCTGGGCGGTGAGGTCGACCGAGAGGAAACGCGGCCCCCTCGGCGGGATCGGATTGCCGGCGGCGTCGAAGACGTTGAATCCGTCCGCCAGCGCATAGTTGTCGAAGAACGGCCAGGGCGACGGCTCGGTGTTGTTGTACTTCTCCAGATGGGGATAGAAGACGGCGCGGACGACGGTGGCGCCCTGGATCGACGACAGATCGACCGTCATGGTGCCATGCGAGTAGGTGATGGTCTGCGGGTGCGTGCCCCAATCCGCGCGGTTGGAGAACGAATGGGTGTACAGGGCCCCGCCGGATTGGGCCGCCGCACCGAAGGTGAAGGCGAGCGAGACGACGAGGGAGAGGAGGGATCTGAGTTTCATGACAGGTGATGAGCCGGGGCGGCGGAGCGGAGGACAGACGGCAGAGGACGGAGGGCGGAGGCCGGGAGGTGCGTGGTGAGGGTGAGAAACGCGGACGCGAGGGATCGGAGGGAGGGAGAGAACGGACCTGAGGGAGGTCAGGGCGTGGTGTCGCTGGGAAGGAGCTGAGGAAAAACGTTACCGGTGGTCATAGCGCGCAGGTCAATCACAGGAGCCTGACGCCTCCATCGAAGGGGAAGATTTGCGGCTCTTTCACAGCAAACGTCCCTGATGAGCGGACATTCGGCCGTAGAGGGGGAGGGTCTTCTGGTCCACCGATCTGCTTGTGCCAGAACGGGCGAGTCTGTGCGCAAGATCCAACTGGCGAGCAATTGGGTCGCTGTGGGCGGCGGGACACTCTGCGGCCTATTGCGTCGCGTACGAACCGGACCCGAGG
>JAEXPG010000329.1 GCA_023447015.1 Verrucomicrobiota bacterium | reverse complement strand
GTGCCGGGGCATTGCCCGGGCAGCGTGCTGTTCCTCTTCCGCGGGTCCGGGGCGGCGTTCGTGGGCGACGCGATCTTTGCCGGCAGCGTCGGGCGCACCGATTTTCCGGGCTGCGGCTTCGACATCCTCGAGAAATCCATCCGCACCCAGATCTACACGCTGCCGGACAGCACCGTGCTGTACCCGGGCCACGGCCCCGAGACCACGGTGGAACGCGAGAAAGCCACCAATCCCTACGTGCGCGGCTGAGCCCGCCGCCGCCTGCCGATGAACGCCCCGATCACGCCCTTCCACGAGGCCTACATGCGCCGTGCGCTCGAGCTGGCGCGGCAGGGTTGGGGTGCGACGCACCCGAATCCGATGGTCGGTGCGCTGATCGTCGAGGACGGCGAGATCGTCGCGGAGGGTTTCCACACCAAGGCCGGTGAGCCGCACGCGGAGATCATGGCGTTGCGCGCGCTCGGGCGGAAACCCGAGCCCGGTGCGACGCTCTACGTGACGCTCGAGCCGTGTTGCACGACCGGCCGCACGCCGCCCTGCACCGAGGCGATCATCGCCGCTGGTATCCGCCGGGTGGTGGTGGGCGCCACCGATCCGAACCCGCGGCATGCCGGCCACGGCTTCGAGGTGCTCCGCGCGGCCGGGGTGGAGGTCGTCACCAACGTCCTCGCGGCGGAGTGCGCGGACCTGAACCTGATCTTCAACCACTGGATCGTCCAGAAGCGCCCGCTCCTCGCAGCGAAGGTGGCGACGACCATCGACGGGCGCATCGCCTGCCGGACGGGCGAGTCGAAGTGGATCACCGGCGAGCCGGCCCGCGCCGACGTCATGCGTTGGCGGCGGTTGTTCCCGGCGATCGCGGTCGGGGCCGGCACGGTCGCCAGCGACGATCCGCAGCTCACGGCCCGGTTGCCCGAGGGCGAGTGGTGCCCGTGGCGTTTCGTCTTCGACGCCGCGCTGAGCACCGCGACGCTCAACCCGCTGCCGCGCCTCTACACCGACGCCCACCGCGGGCGCACGATCATTGTCACGAGCGACCGCCAGCACTCCGTGGTGGTGCGGAAGCTCGAGCAGCTCGGCGTGCAGGTCTGGCGGCTGCCGGTCGCCGAGGGCGCGGTGGAGATGGCGGCGTTCCATGAGCGCTGCGTGCGTGAGGGCATCACCGGTGTGCTGGTCGAGGGCGGCTCGCGATTCCTGAGCGGCCTGTTCAGGGCCCGGGCACTCGACTATCTGCTCTCCTATCGTGCGCCGCGGATCTTCGCCGACGCCGCCTCGATCCCGGTCGCGACCGGGTTGCGCGTGGAACTGCCCACGGTCGGGCTGCGCCTCGCCGACGTGCACCACGCCGTCTTCGGCGACGACCAGCTCATGCGCGGGCGGATCGTCTACCCGGAGACGCTCGAGCTCGACGATCCCGCGGGGGGCGAACCGGACGGCAGCGACCATCACCACCACTGCGGCTGCGACCATGACTGACCCGACCGAGATCTTCTTTGCCACCGGCAACGGCCACAAGGTGGCCGAGATGCAGGCCCTCGCCAACGACTCGCAGCTCGCGCTGCGGCTCCGCTCGGCGAAGGACGCCGGCGGGATGCCCGCCGTGGTCGAGGACACCGGCACGTTCGTCGGCAACGCGCGCAAGAAGGCGCGGGCGCTCCACGAGAAGCTCGGCGGTCGGGCCTGGGTGCTCGCCGACGACAGCGGTCTGTGTGTCGACGCGCTCGGCGGCGAGCCCGGCGTGGAGTCGGCGCACTACGCCGGTCCGGGGGCGACGAGCGCGGCGAATCTCGCGAAGCTCCTCGCCAAGCTGCAGGGCGTGCCGCGGGAGCAGCGTACGGCGCATTTCATCTGCGTACTGTTCCTCGTCGATCCCGAGGGGCGCGAACACAACTTCATCGGGCGGTGCGACGGGCGCCTGATCGAGCACGAGCGCGGCGGCGCGGGCTTCGGCTACGACCCGGTCTTCGTGCCGGCGGAGAGCCATCTCACGTTTGCCGAGCTGGGCGAGGCGGTGAAGAACGGCATCAGCCACCGCGCGCGCGCCTGGGCGAAGTTCGCCGAGTGGTGGCGCGGGCGGGCGGCGACGGCGTGAGCGAGTAGGGCGCCTCTGTTTCCCTCATTGCCACGGCGGCGGGGAGCGCATGCGATCGCGGGATGTTCGGAAAGAAATCCTCCCGCATCAAATGTGGCGTCGCCGGCGTCGGCTCGCTCGGCCAGCACCATGCCCGCATCTATTCCACGCTGCCCGGCGCGGAACTGGCCGGCATCTTCGAGACCAGCGATGCGCGCGCGGCCGAGATCTGCGGCAAGTACAACTGCCGCCGTTTCGCCTCGATCGAGGAGCTGGGCGAGGCCTGCGACGCGGTGAGCGTGGTGGTGCCGACCGACCGGCATTGCGAGGTGGCGCTGCCGCTGCTGGCCAAGGGCTGCCACCTGATGATCGAGAAACCGCTCTGCGCCAGCCTCGAGGAGGCGGAGCGCGTGCTCGCCGCCGCGCGGGAGAAGGGCTGCCTCGTGCAGGTCGGCCACATCGAGCATTTCAACCCGGTCATGAGCTTCCTCGAGAAGGAGGCCGACCGCCCGCAGTACATCACCACCGAGCGGCTGGCGCCCTACACCCCGCGCGGCACGGAGGTCGGCGTGGTGCTCGACCTGATGATCCACGACATCGGCATCGTGCTCGCCCTGACGAAGTCGCCGATCGTGCGCATCGACAGCGTGGGCATCAACGTGCTCTCGAAGACCGAGGACATCGCCAACGCCCGTATCGTCTTCGAGAACGGCTGCGTGGCCAACCTCAGCGCGAGCCGCATGAGCCTGAAGAAGAACCGCGAGATCCGCGTCTTCCAGGACAACGCCTACCTCTCGCTCGATTTCATGAACCAGTCCGGCCACCTCGTGCGCAAGAGCGACATCATCGCCTACGGCATGAAGGCCAAGCTCGGGCTGGTGAAGGCCGGTGACGCCAGTTCGATCCCCGTGCACGAGATTCCGATCGAGAAGGGCGAACCGCTGGCGCTGGAGCTGGCGTCGTTTGTCGAGAGCGTGACGAAGGCCCAGCAGCCGAAGGTCGGCGCCGCGCTCGGCAAGAGCGCGCTCGAGGTCGCCATCGCGATCACGGAACAGATCCGCAACGCGAAGCGGTAGGGCGCGTCGCGTCCGCGTCGGCATCCCGGCGGGGGCCTTCGTCGGGCCGCCGGCGGCGCATGAAATGTGGGTACGAAAGAATTCGGGCGTCACGGGGATTGCCTGCCGCCCGACCGCCGTTATCGTCCGCGGCCATGCTGGTGGCCGTGCTTGAAGACCAAACCCTGATGCGAGACTACCTCGGGCGCCTGCTCGAGCGGGAGCTGGGTGCGACGCAGATTGTCGCCATCGGCTCAATGGCCGAGCTGCGCCGCCGCGAAGGCGAACTGCGCGGCGCGCGTCTCGTGCTCTTCGACCTCGACCTGGGCGATGGCTCGACGGTCGAGTGGGCGGTCGGCTGGGCGGCGAAGGAGCCCAACAGCCGGATGGTGGCGCTCAGCTCGGTGCTGGGCTCGTTCCCCTTCAAGCAGCTGCAGTTGGCCGGCATCAGTCTGGTGCACAAGAACGACACGCAGACCGAGCTCGTCACAGCGCTGCGGATCGTGCTCGGCGGCGGCATCGTCGTCTCGCGGCAGGTGCAGGAGCTGCTGGCCGCGAGCGGCCGCGACCCGCATGCCCCGATGAAGCTGCTCGGCCCGAAGGAGCAGCGGGTGCTGGCATTGCTCGGCCAACGGCTGCGCAACGAGGAGATCGCCGAGGTGCTGGGGTGCTCGGTCGCGACCGTGGCCGACCATCGCAAGCACATCATGGCGAAGCTCGACTGCCACCACATCGAGGAGCTGATCGACTACGCGATCCGGCACGGCGTGGTGCATGCGACGACCCCGGCGGAGAAGCCGGCGGCCGACGAGACGGTGCGGCGCTGAGCCCGGCGGGCCGGCCCGGTGGCTGCGCTGCGGATCAGCGCGGATCGATGTGGGCGTCCTTGAGCGGCGCCTCCTCGGGCGTGGAGCCGTCGGCGGCCGCGAGGGTGAATGTGGCGCGGAGGCGGATGTCCTCGGACGAGGCGCCGAGCATGGCGGTGAACCGGCCGGGCTCGATCGTCCAGCGGCCGGTGGCGTCGAAGAGCTCGAGCTCGGCGCGGGCGAGGGTGAACGTCACCGGCTTCGTTTCGCCCGGAGCGAGCGACACGCGGGCGAAGCCGCGCAGCGCCTTGTCGTAGGTGGTGACGGAGCTGTAGTCGTCGCGCAGGTAGAGCTGCACGACCTCGTCGCCGGCGCGGGCGCCGGTGTTGGTGATGTCGGCGGTGAGCGTGACGGTGGCGGACGGGAGATTCTGGCGCTCGGGCGAGACGCGGAGGTTGGCGTAGCGGAACGTGGTGTAGCTCAGCCCGTGGCCGAAGGGGTACAGCGCGCCGGCGACCTGGCCGCCGTCCCGCTCCTGCGAGCCGGGGTGGGCGGGAAAGCTGAAGGGGATCTGGCCGACGCTCTTCGGGAAGGTGATGGGCAGCCGGCCGGAGGGATTGCTGTCGCCGAGGAGGACATCGGCGAGCGCGGCGCCGCCCTGCTCGCCGGGGAACCAGAGCTCGACGATGGCCGGCACGTGCTGCGCGGCCCAGTTGACGCTGAGCGGGCGGCCGTTGCTGAGGACGAGCACGAGCGGCTTGCCGGTGGCGGCGAGGGCGCGGAGCAACTCCTCCTGGTGGCCGGGGAGATCGAGGCTGATGCGGCTCATCGATTCCTGGCTGATCTCCTCGGTCTCGCCGAGCACGGCGATGATGACGTCGACCCCGGCCGCGGCGTCCACCGCCTCCTCGATACGGGCGCGGGCGGCGCCGGTGGCGGGTTCGCGGAGGATGTCGCTCTCGGGGAAACGCGCGTCGATCACGTCGCAGCCCTTGGCATAGCGCACCTCGACGGTGGGCCCGAGCTTGGCGCGCAGCCCGGCGAGCGGGGTGAGGTAGTCGAGGCGCTGCGGGCCGTAGCGCGACCACCAGCCGTGGGCGTCGTCGGCGAGCGGGCCGGCGACGAGGATCTTCTTGAGCGCGGTGCGGTCGAGCGGGAGCGCGTTGTTCTCGTTCTTGAGGAGAACGATGGATTCGCGGGCGGCGCGCTCGCCGGCGGCGAGGGCGTCGGGCGTGCGGACCACGGCATCGACGGCGGCCGGATCGGCGTAGGGGCGGTCGAAGAGGCCGAGCCAGAACTTCACGCGGAGGATGGCGCGCACGCGGGCGTCGATGGTCGCCAGCGGGAGCCGGCCCTCGCGCACGAGCTGGCGGAGCGGCTCGCCGTAGGCCTCGGGCGGGGTGAAGTTCGTGCGGATGTTGAGGCCGGCGTCGACGGATTGGCGAATCGCCTCGGCGGGGGTGCCGGCCACGCGGTGCTTGAGGTGGATGAATTCGACCGCGCCGCTGTCGGAGACGACGTAGCCCTTGAACCCGAGGTCGCCGCGGAGGATGTCGGTGAGGAACCGGCGGCTGCCCTCGACGGGGACGCCGTCGTAGTCGTTGTACGAAGCCATCACGCCCAGCGCGCCGCCGTCGCGGATCGCGCGGCGGAACGGCTCGAGGTAGATCGTCTCGACCTCGCGCCAGGTCGCCTGCGGGTCGGTGCGTGCCTCGCCGTCGCGGCCGCCCTTCGGGATGCTGTAGACGGCGAAGTGCTTGAGGGTGGAGACGACCTGCTGCGCCTGGATCCCGCGGACCTGCTGGACACCGAGCGCGGAGACGAGGAACGGGTCCTCGCCGTAGGTCTCGGTGGTGCGGCCCCAGCGCGGGTCGCGGGCGAGGTCGAGAATGGGCGAGTAGACGTTGGTGTAGCCGAGGGCGCGCGCCTCGCGGCCGGTGACGCGGCCGATTTGTGCGACGAGCTCGCGGTCGAAGGTGGCGGCGACGGCGAGCTGTGCCGGAAAACTGGTGGCGCGGGAGTGGAGGAGTCCGCGGATGCCCTCGTTGGTGAAGTCGACGGGGATGCCGAGCCGCGTGTGCTCAAGGAACCAGCGGCGCACCTCGTTGATCGCCCGGACGTGGAGCGAGTAGGGCAGGTCGTGGACGGGGTCGGGGAGGTCGAGCGCCCAGCCGGTGTTGCCGTTCAGGTGCTCATCGATGTTGCCGATGCCGTCCTTCCAGAACGCCGAGTCCCAGGCCGGCGTGGGCAGCTCGTCCTTCAGCACGCGCGGGAAGCCGTAGAGCGTGGTCATCTGGGCGGTCTTCTCCTCGAGCGTCATGCGCGCGAGCAGGTCGTCGATGCGGGCGTCGACGGGCACCGCGGGGTTCTCGTAGGGGTCGAGCTGGCCGTTCTTGTTCAGGTCGACCCAGCCGTCGCGGTAGATCGCGGGTGCGGCGGGGGCGGGGTGGACGAAATACTCGGCGGGCGGGACGGCGGCGGTGAGCGCGGCGGTGGAGGCCAGGGCGGCGAGCAGGGCGGGGCGGGGCGGCGTCATAGGGGAGGGAGACGCCGAGATTGCCGCGGGGCAAATCGCGGAGCGAGCGGCGAGTCGCGGTGGAGCCGACGGCGACGGCCGACGGATGCATCCACGGCGGGTGCGGCGGCCCGCGGGCGGGGCGTGACGGATCAGGAGGCGGCGTCGCGCCGTAGGAGTGCGCGGCGCAAACGCAGGGACTCCCACGGGTCGAAGCGCGCGGTGCCCCGTTCGTGCTCAAGTTCCTCGTAGCGGGCCGCGAGCTCGGCGTGCCGGCGGTTGGCGGGTGGGTGTCGCGCGACCGGGTGGTCCGACTCCTCGGTGCAGGCCTGCAGCTGTCCGGTGAGTGCGAGGCGGGCGCGGAACAGGAGGGCGGCCGCGGCGGACAGTGCGGCGTGCAGCAGGAAGATTGGCCGGCCCTCGCCGCAGGCGGCGGCGAGGAAACCGACCGCGATCAGTCCGGAGCCGAGGAACGCCGCGTAGGTGCAGCGTGCTCCGATGGTGATCGGCACGGGAGAGGAAGCTTCGGCTGGCATGATGCCAGCCTGTTCAGCAGCGGCGGTGCCAGCTCCGGTGAAACGGGCTCATGTCGCCGGGCCGGCGGGCACGCGTCACCCCTTCAAGCCGGTGCCGAGGTGGGCTTCGGCGCGGAACTGCACGGGGCCGTCGCCGAAACGCTCGTGGATGCATCGGCGCAGGGTCTCGGTGAAGGCCGAGGCGACGGCCGGGCTCATCTGCCCGAAGAGGAAGTCGGTGCCCGGAGACAGGCTCGGCACCCGTGAGACGAACCAATCCACCGAAGGCATCTCCCAGGTGCAGATGACCGTGCGGATCTTCGCCTCGATGTAGCCGGCGTTGCGGAGCGCCGCCTGGAACACCGAGGGATCCTGGTAGCAGAGCCACGCCGGCGGTTGCGGCGGCGGCCGGAAATCGGGCCAGACCGAACAAAGCACCTGCGTGACCAGCTGCAGCGCCTCGTGGCGTTGCGGCGAGCTCCAGGCCGCCACGACGGCGCGGCCGCCGGGTTTGAGGGCGCGCAGCATCTCGCGCAGGCCGCGCGCCGGATCGGGAAAGAAGATCAGGCCGAAGATCGAGAAGGCCGCGTCGAAGGAGGAGTCCGGCAACTCGAGGCGCTGGCCGTCCATCACCGCGGTCACCGAGCGCCAGCGCTGCTCCCGGGTCATGCGCCGGCGGAGCCGCTCGACCATGCGGGGCGAGAAGTCGATCGCCGTCACCTCGGCGCCGCGCTCCAGGGCGGCGAGCGCGAGCCCTCCCGGGCCGGTGGCGACGTCGAGCACGCGGAAGTTCGGGCCGACGGGGCAGAGCCGCAGGGCCTCGGCGGCGAAGCGGTTGGTGAACGGCTCGAAGCCGTCCTCGTAGTTCTCGACGACGCGATCCCAGGCCTGGGCGGTCTGGTCGGGGCCGAGCGTAGGTGCGTTCTGCATGGCGGGATGAACGGCCGGGGGCCGGCGGGGTTCAACCGGCTTTGGGCGAGCGGTGGAATGCGCCGGTCCGGCGGATGGAGGCAGGGGTGCGCGGCGGTGGCGACCGGGCGTTGGTCGGCGGTCGCGCGTGGTCGCGGGGGAGTCGGGCCCTTGGCGTCGCGTCCGGGCGGGGCGAGGGCGCGTTGCCGAGTTGCCAAGGCCGGGGTTTTGCGCCGGCATCGGGCGCAGTTTCGACCATGTCCTCCGCGCCACACAGCCAACCGCACGACGATCCGCACCACGGCCACCATGGCCACGGGCTCGAGTCCAAGCCCGACTGGGTGCCGGACAATGCCGGGGCGGAGTTCGCCACCAAGGTCGCGCTGGGCGTGCAGCCCAGCGGCGATGTGCGGCACCAGCCCGGAGTGAAGCGGCGGCAGCTGTCGCTCGACGACTATTTCAACGGCGTGCGCGCCGGCGACTTGAGCGTGCTCGCGCGCGCGATCACCCTGATCGAGAGCAACGCGCCGGCGCACCAGGAGCTCGCCCAGACGTTGCTCACCCGGCTGCTGCCCTTCACGGGCGGCGCGATGCGGGTGGGCATCACCGGCATCCCGGGCGCGGGCAAGAGCACGTTCATCGAGTGTCTCGGCACCCGGCTGTGCGAGGCCGGCCGCAAGGTGGCGGTGCTGGCGGTCGACCCGTCGAGCAGCGTGCACGGCGGCAGCGTGCTCGGCGACAAGGTGCGCATGGAGAAGCTCAGCCGGCATCCGCGGGCGTTCATCCGCCCGTCGCCCTCGGGCGGTTCGCTCGGCGGGGTGGCGCGCAAGAGCCGCGAGGCGATGCTCGTGTGCGAGGCGGCCGGTTTCGACACGCTCCTGATCGAGACCGTCGGCGTCGGTCAGAACGAGGTGACGGTGCGCTCGATGGTCGACTGTTTCTTCGTGGTGCTGATTGCGGGCGCCGGCGACGAGATGCAGGGCATCAAGAAGGGCATCATCGAGCTGGCCGACCTCGTCGTGATCAACAAGGCCGACGGCGAGAACAAGCACCGCGCGATGGCCGCGCGGGCCGAGATGCAACGCGTGCTCCATTTCCTCCATCCGGCGACGAGCGGCTGGGAGACGCCGGCGCTGGCCGGCTCGGCCGTGACCGGTGAAGGCGTCGACGAGATCTGGGCGAAGGTGGAGGCGTTCTTCGAGCACTGCCGTCGCGGCGGTTTCCTGCAGGAGCGCCGGCACGCGCAGTCGGTCGAGTGGCTGCATGCGCTCGTGCACGAGGCCCTGAAGGCTCGGTTCTACAACGCACCGGCGGTGAAGGCCGACCTGCGCCATGTCGAGCAGGCGGTGGCCGACGGCCGGTTGCCGGCGGTCACTGCGGCGCAACAGCTCCTGATCAGCGGCGGTTTCGGCGGGTGAGGGGCCTGGCGGGTCGGGCCCCCGGGCTGCATTCAGCGGCCGTGTCCGTTGGGGCTACCGGTTAGCTGCTTAGCGGGGATCAGGCCGTGGTGATCGGCAGGTCGCGGGCGAGCAGCGGGCGGTTGAGACGGCCGCGCAGTCGGGCGCACAGAAAGAGGAAAAGCTCCGCGGTGGTGAAGGTGTCGCCCGCGGCGGTGTGGCGGTCGAGCGGCGGGATGCCGCAGTGTGCACACAGTTCCTCGAGGGTGGGCGGACGCTGGCCGGGGTAGGCGGTCTTGCCGAAGGCATCGACCGTCCGCATCGCGAGCGTGGCGGTGTCGAGCCGCGGGTTGCGCAGCCCGACGCCGAACTCGCGCCGGAGCGCCTCGTCGAGCATCGCGCAGTCGAAACCGATGTGGTGGCCGACGATGACCGCCCCGTGGAGGCGCGGGAGCAGCGCGGCGAGCACCTCGCGCTCGGGGTCGCCGGCGGCGGTGTCGGCGGGAAGGATACCGTGCACGGCGGTGGCGGCGTTCATCGGCGCGGTGGACTGGCGGACGACCCACGCGGCGGCCTCGCCGACCCGCAGGTCGCCGCCGCGGATCGGCATCGTGGCGAGCGAGAGGAGCCGATCCTGACCGACGCGGAAGCCGGTCGTCTCGGCGTCGAGCACGAGAAACGTGAGCTCGGCGGCGGCGCGGCGCGCGGAGACGCGGCGCGGGGTGGCGGCGCGGTAGGCCTCGGCGGGCGGGTCGAGCCGGCGGCGGAAGGGCCAGAGGTTCACAGGCGAGCGGGGATGTTGAAGTCGGCGCGCACGGCGTCCTGCACCATGCGCACGACGTCGAACACGTTGGCGAGCTCGGCGCGTTCGAGCTTGGTGAGGTCGGCCGGATCGATGTAGCGGCCGGAGTCGCCGCGGCGCAGGCCGTTGAGGTTGCGCAAGCGCAGGAGAAGATCGTAGCCGTCGCGGGCGAGTGTCGCCAGTTCCTGGTGTTGGGGGACGTGGCGGCGGATCTCGTCCCAGCGACCGAAGGTGGAGTAGCGGCGGCTGAGGCGGTGGCGGAGGGTGAGGAGGCGGGCGGCGTCGCGCAGGGGGGCCATGGCGCGGTTCTTGATGTCGAACTCGCCGGCGCCGCTGCCGCGGGTCTCGACGACGAAGCGGCCGAAGAAGTTGAGCGGCGGCGGGGTGTCGACGATCTGGGCGGCGAGGCGGCCCTGGAGCGACTCGCTGGCGGCGACGGAGGCGAAGATCTGTTCGCGCAGCGGCTCGCAGAGGGACTTGTCGCCGGAGACGAAGCGCAGGTCGTAGAGCACGACGGCGCGCAGCAGCGCCTGGTTGTCGGTGCTGGTGGGCACACGCTCGATCTCGGCGAGCCACTCGGCGCTGGTGCGGCACCACGTGCGGTTGGCGGCCATCACGCCGCCCTGGCAGCGGGCGTAGCCGCAGGCGACGAGCTGGGCGACGACGCGGTTCGCCAGGTCGAGGAAACGCTGCCGCGCGGCGTCGTCCTGCTCGGGCGAGCCGAGCGGGGCGAAGACCAGGGCGTTGTCCATGTCGGTGCGGAGGATCTGCTCGCGGCGGCCGTCGCTGCCGACGGAGAGCCAGGCCCAGGGCACCGCGGGCAGCGGGGTGCCGGCGGCGGCCATCTCGTCCGCGGCGAGCTCGATGAGGCGGTGGACAAGTTCGTCGCTGAGCTCGGCGCAGATCTGGCCGAGGAACGCCGCGGAAATGCCGGCGTCGAGGTAGCTGCGCGCGATCTCCTCGATCTCGTCGCAGAGTTCGCGGAAACGGGCGGGCGTGCGCGCGGCGCGGATCTCGCGCAGGAGGCCGGCGGGGTGGTGGCCGCTCTGCGCGAGCAGGTCCTTGTGCGAGCAGACGTCGAGCACCGGGGTGGCGGCGGTGCCGTCCTCGGTGATGCAGACCTGGCCGATGCGCTGGCGGAGCATGACGAGCATCGCGGCGGTGGCGCTCGAGTGCGGCGCGACGGTGACGACCGGCGAGGCCATGATGCGGGAGACGGGCTCGGTCTTCGGCACGCCTTCGACGACGACGGTCTGCATCAGCATGTTGGCCGTGACGATGCCGACGGGACGGCGCGCTTCGTCGACGACGAGGATCGAGGGCACGCGGCCGGCGGTCATGCGCTCGGCGGCGGACTGGAGCGATTCGGCCGGGCCGCAGGTGAGGAGGTGGCCCGGTGGGCGCGGCTCGATGCGGCGTGCGCCATCGAGGTGGGCCTGGAGGATGTTCTTGGCGCGGCCGGCGACGCGCGACTCGGTGGGCTCGGGCAACGCGATGGAGCCGCCGACGCGCGTGGCCCAGAAGAGATGGCGGCGGGCGTAGTCGCGAGCCTCGTCATGAGCCTCCAGCAGTTCGCGCACGGCGGGCCAGGGGAGGGCGTAGAAGAGGCTGTCCTCGACGACTTGGGCGGTGACGCGGAAGGGTTCGTGTTTGAGCAGGGCGGTCAGGCCGAGCACGTCGCCCACGTCGCGCACGTCGACCAGTTCGCTGCGGCCCTCGACGGTCCAGATGTACTCGACGCGCCCGCGGGCGAGAAACAGCAGCTCCTCGCCCGGCAGGTCGCCCTGCGCCCACACCTTCTCGCCGGCGGCGAGCACGCGCACGACCGAGTCGGCGGCGAGCGCGGCGACGGCGGAGTCCGGCAGCATCGAGAAGGGCGGGAAACGGCACAGGGCCTCGGCGATGCGGGTGGGGATGACGTTGTTGGAGGCCATGCGGGGCAGAAGTGTGGCGGGCGGACAGGGCTTGGCCAGTCCGCGCGGGTTCAGGATCGGGAGGCGGCCGGGCGCAGGGCGAAATCGGCGGTGGCGACGGTGCGACCGTTCACCTGCACCTCGATGCGGTGCGGGCCCGGATAGAGGCGACGCGTGGTCACGGGGCGGAAGCTGTGCTGCTTGACGAGTTCGCGTCGCTCGCCCGGGGCGAGGGTGAGCTTCCACCCCTTGAAGACCTTCGGCGTGCGCTCGCCGTTGGCGCGCACGTGGTGGACCGCGTAGTCGATCACGAGGGCCTGCGGCGTGGGTGCGGTCGAGGCGAGGCGGACGGTGAGGCCGAGGGCGCCGCCGATGGCGACGGAGCGGGCGGAGAGGGAGAGCGTGACCTTGGCGCGGAGAGCCGCATCGAGGCCCCAGGCCGCGAGCGTGGCGGGATGGCCGGCCTTGATGAGGGTGCGGCTGGCGTGGCGCAGGAGGGCGACGCGGGCGGGCGGGGCGGCCGCGAGGTGTTCGCGCACCCAGGCGGCGACGAGGTCGGGGTGGTCCTTGGCGATGTCGTTGAGGTGGTTGGCGACGCTGCGGCGCACGTAGGCGGAGGGATCATCCTGCAACATCCGCAGCAGGGGCAGCGTGGGCGCGGGATCGGTAACGAGAGACTGGAGGCGAAGACCCCAGGGCAGGCGCGGCCGGCTACCTTCGCTCACGAGCCGGCGCACGTGCGCGCTCGGATCTCGGGCCCATTTGGCGAGGGTGCGGAAGACCCGCTCGGGTTCGCGGACGATGAACGGGCGGAGCGCGAATTCGGCGGTGGACCGCTGGGTGAGCGCGTGCAGGCAGGCGAGGGCGCGCGGTGTGTGGTTGAGACCGTGGAGGGCGACGAATTCGCCCAGTGTCCAGATGATGATGCCGGAGAGGCCGGAGTTTCGCTCGGTGGCGTTCTGCTCGGCCGGTTCGCCGTCGGTATCGAACGGGACCGGCGGGGCGAGCGCGGCCTCGATCACGTCGCAGGCGTGGGGAAAGTCGGCGGGCAATGTCTGTGCGAGGGCGGTGGCGAGGTGGAGCACGCGGGCCTTGAGTTCCAGTTGCTCGAGACCGGCGCCGGCCAGGGTCTCGAAGCGCGCTCGGTCGAAGCCCGGCCAAGCACGGACGAGGTGGCGCGCGGCTTCGGCGACGATGTCGCGGTTGACCAGATTCTTGAAGGGCTCGGCCATGCGTGAGGCAAGTGAGGCCCGTGGCCGCATCGCCAGCAAGCCGCTATCGGGGCAGCTGTGCGGGCGCGCGGCCGCTCGATGGTGCCTGCCGCCTGGGTTATCGAGTGTTGCCATGACTGGCGGCTGGCGAAACGAACTGCCATCGGCATGGTGGCGGCATGAAGTCCGGTGAACTGCTGCTGGTTTGTGCCGGTGCCGCGGTGCTGGCGGTGTTGTCGGGGTGCGCGACTGTCCCGGAGACCGGGCGGCGGCAACTGATGTTGATCGATGCCGCGCAAGAGGCGCAGATGGGGTTGTCGGCCTTCGCCGACCTCAAGAGCCGGCAGCCGATCTGCTACGACCCGGTGGCGAACGAGCGGGTGCGTCGGATCGGGGCGCGCATCGCTCCGGCGGTCGGCCGCGACCTGCCCAACGCCGAGTGGGAATTCGTGGTGTTCGAGGCGTCCGAGGTGAACGCGTTCGCGTTGCCGGGCGGCAAGGTCGGCGTCTACACCGGGCTCCTGGACTTTGCGGACAGCGACGACGAGTTGGCCGCCGTGATGGGACACGAGATCGCGCACGTGAGCGCCCGACACGGGGCCGAGCGCGCATCGCAGCAGCTCGGGGCGGCGCTGTTGGGCGCCGGGGTGGAGGTGGCGACGGAGGACGCGAAACACCGCGACGCCATCCGCGTGGCCTACGGGCTCGTGGCCACCGGCGCGGTGCTGAAGTATTCCCGCGACCACGAGAGCGAGGCTGACCGCATCGGGCTGCTCTATATGGCCCGCGCCGGCTACGATCCTGCGGCGGCGATCCGTTTCTGGCGCAAGATGGCGGCCCGCGAGCAGTCCGGCCTGCGGATGCCCGAATGGCTTTCCACCCATCCCGCCGACGAGACGCGTATCGCCCGGCTCGAACGCTGGCTGCCGGAGATGATGCCAATCTACGAGGCGCACCGCCGAGCTGGCCACGATCGGTGAGCGTGTGGCGGCGTGAAGGGCTTTGGTGGCGGAGCGCTTGTGCCGTTGGGAATCGGTGTGAACGCCGAAACCACAAACACGACCTTGCCGTCAATGGTGCTGCTGACCGAGGCGGAGCTGCCCGTCGCCCTGGACTTCCGCCACCGGATGATGGAGGAGTGCGGTATGGCGCCGCTGTTGGCTGAAGACTGGCGCGAGCTGACTCACGCACTCTACGCCGAGGGCTACCGCGCCGGCACCATCGCGCACTTCGGCTGGCGGGAGGATGGCGCGATCGTCGCCACCGCCGGCGTGATGATCCGCGACGACTTTCCCGCCAACACCCTCAAGCCACGCTGCTACGGCTGGATCATGGATGTGTACGTGCTGCCCGAGCACCGGAAGCACGGCCACGCGCGGCGGCTGACGGAGGCGACGCTCGCCTGGCTGCGGGCGAAGGGGGTGGTCTTCGCGCGGCTGATCGCCTCCGAACAGGCGAAACAGGCGAGGCTGTACGAGAAGCTCGGGTTTTCCTTCGCCAATGAGATGAGGCTGAAGTTGGAGCGGTGAGGCGGGAGGGCGACGGCGGGAGTTGAACGGGCGGGAACTGGCGTTGCGCGGAGCTCGTGCCGCCAACCGCCATGGCGATCGTCGACGACTATGGCCGGTGGGGTTGTGCCCTACGGTGGGGTGAGCTTCAGGACGAAGGCCTCCCACTTTCTCTGGAAGGCGACCATGTCCTCTTCGCCGAGGAGGTGTTGCAGCGGGGCGTAGCCGGTCGGGTCGGTTGCGACGTTGGCGACGTACTCGCGATAGAAGCGGCGCAGCAGGCCTCGCTCCTGCAGATAATAGCAGAGGTAGCGCGACTGGCCGTAGTAGCGGTTGTAACCAGCGCCGCCGGAGTCGCCGTAGAACTCGGAGGCGGAGAGCGCCATGAGCTGGCGGAACGGCAGGGTCGTGCCGTTGCGGATGGCCTCCTGCAGACCGGGCAACCGCCAGTTCACGCCGCCGACGAGATGGCCGTCGCGTTCGCCACAGGCTTCGAACAGCGAGGCGAGGCCTTCGTCGAACCATGGTGGGCAGGCCGGGAAGTTTGCGCGCATGAAGGGATGCACGATCTCATGCACCAAGGTTCCTCCGCCGGTGCTGATGTTCATGATCAACGCATGGTCGCGGGCCGAGTAGTAGCCGTACGGGGTCGACGGCGTCTCGCCGAATATTGTCCGGGTGTTGGTGTAGTAGCTGTCCGCGCTGCGGAAGAGCCAGATGTCGATGATCTCGTCCGGTTGCTTGGCGAAGTAGTCGGACTGCAGAAGCGAGACGGCCCAGCGGACGGTGTCGCTGGCGTGTGAACGCACTTCGCGGGCGGGGCCGTCGCCGACCACGAAGAACGGCGGCTCATCCACGACCGTGAAACCGGCGGGGGCGCTCGATGCGAGCGTCCGGTGATGGATCGTCCGCGGGCTGTTCGGGTCGGCGGTGGCGCATGAGCTGTGCATGCCGCCAAGACCGATCAACAAGAAGCCGATCCAAGCGGCGGGGCGGAAGACGGTTCGGCACGCGGAGGCGGGGCAAGGCGGGGTTTGCATGGGGAGACGACAAGAAGGGCCGATCAGCGATCGGCCCCACGTTGGCGGGCGATGAGCCCGAGGCAATGGGTGAAGCGGCTCAGCCGACCCAGGCGCGGGCTTTGTAGAAGAGCTTCATCCACGGGCCGTCCTCGCCCCACGCGGCAGGAGGCCAGCGGCTCAAGACAGTGAGTCATGATTCACAACATCAAGGTGGTGATACGATGGACGCGCGCGGCAGCTTGGGGATGGCGTATGCATGACCGCGGCGCAGTGGGACTGCCGAAACAGTACGCACGCGGGCTTTGGCGATGCGTCGGCCTGGGTGGTTCGTCCTTGCAGAGTGGTCTCATGCCGGACTTCGCACCGGAGCTCAGGTCAGTCGCCAGTCTGGTTCCCAACGAGGAAGTAGCGGATCGGGCACGCGTGGTAGGTTTGCAGCGTACATACCGGGAGATCGGGATACAGCCCGGCGAAATGCGCAGTGCCCATCACCCCGAAGCGTTCGGTGAGGCGTTGCACGAAATGCGCGGTATAGGCGTCGTTGAAATCGATGACCATCACCAACACCGGGGACTCGACCGACTGGATCGCGCGGCTTGTCTGCTCGAACTGCTGCTCGGATAGCAGGGTCGTGCTGTAGATGCGAGACCCAGCAGCGCAGCGCGCGAAGACACCTAGGCTGTAGGTGCGTTGACGTGCGATCGAATCACCGGAGAGATCCTCGCCGACAAACCGGTAGGTGAGCCGTGCGGAGGGGACGAGCGCTGCGGCGAAGACAACGCCAGCAACTGCGCTCGCGAGCCAACGTCTGCCGGGGTTGCGCGCGATCCGGTCGGCGATCGCAGCAAGGCCGAGTCCCGCGGTGACGAAGTAGAGCGGTACCACGTGGCTGAGGTTGCGTTCGAAGAATACGCGCTGCGTGGCGAAGTATCCCGCGGTCGCCAGCGTCGGCACGATCACGGTCACGAGGACGGTCCAGCGTCGCTGAACCAGGGCCACGACGATGCCGACGAAGGCGAGCGCGGCTGTCACCAATCCGAGGGTTCGGGTGAAGTAGGCCAGTTGGAGACCCAACACGCGCCCGTGATCTGGCAGGCTGTGCGGTGGATGCGTGGTGGCATACTGGTTCCGGAGATGCTGCACCCCGCGCAGGAGCGCCGCCGGATCAGCCCACGCACCAGGGGCTGCCAACCACAGGCCGCCGAGCAAAGCGACGACGGCGGCGATGGCCACCCAGCAAGGCTGACGGGAAACGCCGCCCTGGCGGGATCGGCACCAGGCCCAGAGAGGAAAGATCGCGGCGCACGCCAGCGTCACCTTCGTCATCGCCAAGATTCCGACAAGAAATGATGCTCCTACGATCGCTCTTGTGGAGGTGTGGGATCGCCGGCCGCAAAGCCACGCAGTGGCGATGAAGAGACACGTGCCGAACGACTCGGGCCTCGCGTAGTGGGAGTCCTGGACGAGGATCACAGCCATCGCGGTGCCGGCAGCGGCGAAGGCGGCTGTCCATGCCCCTCCGATGTTCCGTCCCAGCAGCCAGGCGAGCACGATACAGACCACTCCGAGGATAGCCGACAGCGTCCGGTAGACCACAATTCCTCGATCCGGCCGTTGTTCCAGCGGGCCGGCGCACCATTCTGCCGCAGGTGCGAGGAGCCGTGTGGCGATCAGGTACCCGGAGAAGTTGAACTGGTCGTACCGGAAATGCGCGTCGAGTTCAGCGAGCCTCCAGTTCGCGTTCCAATCGCCCCGTTCTCGCATCCCTGAGACCACCTCGACCGTGATTGGTTCATCCGGATGGCAGGGCATCCGGCCGGCGAAATCGAGATGGCTGAAGCGTAGAAAGGCGCCACCCACCACGAGTATGGCGAGGAGGGCCCAATTCAGTCGGGGAAGCGCGGTCATTCCGTCCGCCGGATTCTCAAAACGGATGCAATGTTCAGCCGACCCAGGCGCGGGCGTTGTAGAAGAGCTTCATCCAGGGGCCGTCCTCGCCCCACTCGGCGGGGTGCCAGCTGTTCAGCACCGTTCGCATGACGCGCTCGGGGTGCGGCATCATGATCGTCACGCGACCGTCGCGGGAGGTGAGCGAGGTGATGCCGAGGGGCGAGCCGTTCGGGTTGAGCGGGTACTGCTCGGTGGGCTGGTGCTTGTTGTCGACGAAGCGGGCGGCGACCAGGCCGGAGGTGTTGCAGGCGAGCGTGGCGGAGGCGTCGCGGAACTCGGCGTAGCCTTCGCCGTGCGAGGAGGCGATCGGGAGGACGCTGCCGGCCATGCCCTTGAACAGGATGCTCGGGCTCTCCTCGAGGCGGAGCGAGACGAAGCGGGCCTCGAAGCGCTCGGAGCGGTTCTGCACGAACCGCGGCCAGAGCTCGGCGCCGGGGATGATCGAGTGCAGGTTGCTCATCATCTGGCAGCCGTTGCAGACGCCGAGGGAGAACGTGTCGGGTCGCGCGAAGAACGCGGCGAACTCGGCGCGGGCGCGCTCGTTGAAGAGGACGCTCTTGGCCCAGCCTTCGCCGGCGCCGAGGACGTCGCCGTAGCTGAAGCCGCCGCAGGCGACGAGGCCGCGGAAGTCCTTCAGCGAGACGCGACCGGAGAGGATATCCGTCATGTGGACATCGACGGTGCGGAAGCCGGCGCGGTCGAACGCGGCGGCCATCTCGACCTCGCTGTTCACGCCCTGCTCGCGGAGGATCGCCATGGCGGGGCGCTTCGCGGCGAGAGCCGGAACGCGGATGGCCTGGGCGGCGGCGGCGAGGTCGAAGGTGAGCTTGGGCGAGATGCCGGGGTTGGTCTTGTCGAGCCTGAGCTGGAACTCGCTCTCGGCGCACGCGGGATTGTCGCGCAGCGTGGCGATGCGGCGGGTGACGTCGCTCCAGAGCGCGCGGAGCTTCGGGAGGTTCTCGTTGTAGATCTCCTCACCGCCGCGGCGGACGCGGAGGGCGAAGCAGGAGTTGAGCGTGCCGATGCGCGTGGTGCAGTTCTTGAAACCGTGGCGCCGGAGGACGTCGGAAACGTCGTCGAGGTCCGCGGCGCGGACCTGCAGCACGGCGCCGAGTTCCTCGCTGAAGAGCGAGGCGAAGGCGTTGTGGCCGGCGGGTACCTCGAGGTCGATGCCGGTGTGGCCGGCGAACGCCATCTCGACG